>JBEIQV010000237.1:0-5250 GCA_040376335.1 Verrucomicrobiia bacterium
GGCAAAGTGGAAAACCAGCTTACTGCTATCCGCTCCTTCATCGCGCAGGGCGTGGACGCCATCATCCTCGCACCGAAAGTCGAGACCGGTTGGGAGCCGGTGCTCAAAGAGGCCAAAGCCGCGAAGATTCCCGTCGTCCTCGTGGATCGCGGCATCAGCGTGTCGGACGAATCACTCTTCGCCACACTCATCGCGTCGGATTTCGTGGCCGAAGGAAAATTGGCCGCTGAATGGCTCGCCAAGAAAACCGACGGCAAGGCGAAGATCATCGAACTCGAAGGCTCGCCGGGGGCCGCACCCGCGATTGATCGCAAAAAAGGATTCGCCGCCGGCATCGCCGCCTTTCCCGAAATGAAGATCATCGCTGCACAGAGCGGAGACTTTGAAACCGGCAAGGGCAAGGAAGTCACCGAGACACTCCTCCAGCAGCACGGCAAAGACGTGACCGCCATCTACGCGCACAACGACAACATGGCCCTCGGAGCCATCGAGGCCATCAAAGCCGCTGGCAAAAAGCCCGGTCAGGACATTATCGTCCTCTCAATAGACGGCGTGAAATCCGCCTTCCAGGCGATGGTGAAAGGCGAACTCAACTGCACCGTCGAATGCAACCCGCTCCTCGGCCCCGCCGCTTTCGACGCCGTGGAAAAAGCACTCAAAGGCGACAAACTCGACAAGAAAACCATCGTTCAGGATCGCGTCTTCGACCAAAGCAGCGCCGCCGCAGAGTTACCAAACCGCAAATACTAGGGGGGCGTTTCTCAGAGCAGAATTAATTACTGCGCAGGAGGGGTATCGGCGGTGGCTTCCGACCGAGCGGGTTCGTCCGCCTTCGCGATAATGGGGCGAATTTTTAAATTGCGGAAGCTGACGGAAGTGCCTTCGTCGAGCAGGGCGATTTGTGTGCGTGCTTTGGTGCCGAAACTAGGCCCGATGCGTGCCCCGTTCTTTCTCGCTGCGGCGGCGAGTTGTGGGCCAAGATCAAATTCGAGGACTTTGAGGCCGTTCATCCAATGTTCGACGTGGTTGCCTTGGACGATGATGCGGCCTTCGTTCCACGGCGTTGCTGTTTTGTTTAGTGGGTCGGCGCTGTTGAGGTGTGCATTGGCACCGACGGGTAAGACGTTGTCGAGCGCGCCGCTGCGGCGCAGTCGTCCGCCTTTGAGGCTGATGGTATTGTGAACGTCATCTATGAGTTGGTATTCGAGCCCTGATGGAGTCTGGCCAAAGGAACTGGTGAAGAGGTAGCGCACGCCGCTGTTGGAGGAAGTGGAGAGCTTCCATTGAAAACGGAATTCAAAATCCAAATATGACTCGGTGGTGATGAGATCGCCTCCAGTTACTTTGTCCATCTGCATGATGGTCTTGGGCAGTTTCAGTTCGTCGCCCACGATTTTCCAGCCCGTGGAGAGTGGCGTGGAACTTCTTGCGCCCCGGAGTCCGGTGAGGCTTTTGCCGTCGAAAAGTAGTCGCCAGCCCTGCTCTTTTTCCTCGGCGGTAGTTTTGTTGGCATTCGCATCACTCGGCTGTGTGGGTTCCGGCTCTTCCATTGGCTCCGGTTCCGGATCGGGCTTCACGGCCGGTCTTGCTGGCTCGGGTTTCATCGCTGGGGAAGTTGGCTTTTCTATAGCCACATCGGGTGCTGAAGGGGCGACAGGCGGCGTCTGCACCGCTGGCGGAACTTGAATTGTCTTTGTTGGGATGAGCGCGGTGGGCGGCAACTGCGCGAAGGCCGTGGTTGCGATGAGAAGCGAGGGGATGATGCGTGCGATGAACATGGGTGTCTTCGTATTGCGCGAGCACACTCCATATGTTGAAAGAGAATTGCCCGCGTGAATTAGCGGACTGTGCCCATCTGCACCGCGTGAGTCCAGTTTCCGCTGTGTTATTTCAAAAATTTTCACCCGAATCGAATTACCCAAACATTCATCATTGCCCCTCACTGCATCGCCTCCTAGCGTCCGCGCCCCATGAACCAACCCGACTGGAACCGCATCGCAAACGATCCGGACTTTCACGCGCTCCAGCGTGCAAAACGCCGATTCATCATCCCTGCCACGGTGTTTTTTCTCCTCTACTATATGGCGCTGCCGGTGCTCATCGGCTTCTGGCCTGCACTGATGAAGACGCCCGTGATCGGCAAGGTAAACTGGGCCTATCTCTTCGCACTCTCGCAGTTCATTATGACGTGGGTGGTCTGCTGGCTCTACGTCCGCGCGGCGCGGCGCTGGGATATTATGAATGCCGCTCTACTGGCAAAACTCGGTTACTAAAATGCTCACCTTTCTCGCTCAAGCCGCAGCCGCGACTGCGCCCGCCGCCAGTGGTTTTCAATTTACCCCGGCGCTCAAGATGTTTCTCGCGTTCGTCGGCGTCACGCTGATCATCACGTATTTCAGTGCGCGCAAAGCCACCGGAAGCGCGGCATATTTTGCCGCAGGCCGCAGCATCAAGGGCTGGCAAAACGGCCTCGCAGTCGCCGGTGACTACATGAGCGCTGCGAGCTTTCTGGGCATCAGCGGCATCATTTGCCTCAAGGGCTACGACGGCTTCATGTATTCGGTGGGATTCCTCGTAGCCTATCTCACCGTGCTGCTCATCGTCGCCGAGCCTCTGCGCAATGCGGGCAAATACACGATGGCCGACCTGCTCGCCTACCGGCTGAAACCAAAACCCGTCCGTGCGATGGCGTCGCTCTCCACGCTCACGGTGTCCACTTTCTACATGATCGCGCAGATGGTCGGCGCGGGCGGGATTATCAAAGTGCTCATAGGTGTGGATTTCGTGCCAGCAGTGATCGGCGTGGGCGTGCTGATGCTTGTCTATGTCGTCTTTGGCGGGATGCTCGCGACGACATGGGTGCAAATCATCAAGGCGATCCTGCTGATGTGTGGTGCGTTTGCGCTGAGCTGGATGGTGCTCGGTCAGCATGGATACAGCCTCGGTCAGTTCTTTGACAGTGTTTCCAATGCCACCTACGGCGGGAGCAAAGCACCTGTGAATCTTCTCGACCCCGGTCTCGCCTACGGTGCGACGGAAAAAAATCCCTGGGGAGCCGTGGACTTCCTATCGCTCGCGCTCGGCCTCGTGCTCGGCACTGCGGGACTGCCGCATATTCTCGTCCGCTTTTACACCGTGCCGGATGCAAAGACGGCGCGCGTCTCCGTCGTGTGGGCAACCGCGATCATCGGCGTGTTTTACATTCTCACGACGTTCTTCGGCTTTGGAGCTGCAACGATACTCAAGCTCAGCGAGCTTCCTCTCGACGCCGCAGGCAAACCCGACGGCAACATGGTGGCTCCTATTCTCGCCCGCGTCCTCGGTGGCGAATGGTTCTTCGCATTCATCAGCGCAGTCGCCTTTGCAACGATCCTCGCCGTCGTCGCCGGGCTCACGATGAGCGCCAGCACATCGTTCGCACACGACTTTTACACCAACGTCATCCACCACGGAAAAGAACATCGTCCCGGTCAGGAAGTTCGCGTTGCGCGTATTACGGCGTTCGTCGTCGGCGCTGTGTCCATTTTCCTAGCAATCAAGCTGCGTTCGCTAAATGTCGCATTCCTCGTCGGTCTCGCATTTGCCGTGGCAGCATCTGCGAACTTACCAGTTATCGTCTTCTCGGTTTTTTGGAAGCGCTTCAACACGACTGGCGCCGTCTCTGGTCTTGCTGTCGGACTCGGCAGTTCCATCGCGTTGATTCTCGTCAGCCCCAGCGTGATGGGCACCGACTCCGCTGCGATGATTCAAGGCGCGCCGTGGTTTCCATTGAAAAATCCCGGCATCGTGAGTATCCCGCTCGGCTTTCTCGCCGCATGGCTGGGCACAATTTTCAGCGCCCGCGACATGGAGGCGGAGGCGAAATTCGCCGAGCTAAGCGTCCGCTCACAAACCGGCCTCGGGGCGGAGAAAGCCAGCTCGCACTAAACGGCGGGGACCAATCGCGCGTGCTCGTCGAGCAGGTAGCGGTCAGTCATGCCGGAAATATAATCGCAGACCGTGCGGTGCAGGCCGTCGGCTTTGATGCGACGTGACGTTGCGGCCCCGAGCAGCGACGGCTTTTTCAGATACGCCTTGAACACATCGCCTAGTCGTTCGCACGCGCGGGTGTTCGCACCGGCGACGCGAGGGTGGTAGTAGAGATTTGCGTAGAGGAAACGGCGGAGTTGCTGGTTCGCCTTCAAGAGCGGCTTGCTGTAAGCGATGAGCGGGCGCGGTTGTCGGCGCACATCGTGGGCGCTTTGCACGCCGGATTTTTCGATCAATGCAGCGCTGGTCTTCACCACATCTGCGACCTGACTATCAATGATACAACGGATCACGTATGCACGAAACTCGCGCCCTTTCAGTCGTGGGAAATCGCGGCGCACATTCGTCTCGCTCTCTTTCCATACCGCTAGTTCCGCGAGTTGATCAGGCTCAAGGAGTTCAAAATCCAGACCATCGTCGAGGTCGTGACTGTAGTAGGTGATCTCGTCGGCCAGATTCGCAATTTGCGCTTCGAGCGAAGGCTGCGGATGCGCCGCGCCTTTCGTGCCCTGGTAAAACTTCGCGTGCTTTTGCAGTCCCTCGCGCACTTCATGGCTGAGATTGAGGCCGGGGAATTTCGGGTAGCGCGTCTCGACCACGTCCACGATGCGCAGGCTCTGTGCATTGTGATCGAATCCGCCGTGCCCGCGCATCAGTTTATCGAGCGTCTCCTCCCCCGTGTGGCCGAAAGGCGGATGCCCGAGGTCGTGCGCGAGCGCGATGGTCTCGGCGAGGTCTTCATTCAGCGCGAGCGAGCGGGCGATGGTGCGCGTGATGTTGGCGACCTCGAAAGTGTGCGTGAGTCGCGTGCGCAGATGATCGCCGGTGCCATTGAGAAATACCTGCGTCTTGTATTCCAAGCGGCGGAATGCGCGGCTGTGGATGATCCTAGCGCGGTCACGCTGGTATTCCGTGCGGTTCGGGTGGGCTGGCTCTTTATGTGCGCGACCGGCTGTATCGCCGCTTTTTTGCGCCCATGGCGCGAGCGTCATGCATTCCTGCGCTTCGAGTTCAGCCTTTGTTCGAATCATCCTCAGCCTCCTTCTTTAGGATCTCCGCCTCAATCTTTCTCCGCGTGATGCGGTGCGTTGCGCGGATGATAAGCAAGTCGAGCAATGCGAGCAGCATTCCCGCGAGCGTGAGCCAGGCGCATGCGAACCAGTAAAGCAGGAAGAGCCACGGATGCTCGCGGCCCCATCGGTCGCTGATAAATGCCGAACC
>JBEIQV010000069.1:0-12648 GCA_040376335.1 Verrucomicrobiia bacterium
AATATCAATGCGTCCGAATTCCTTCTCCACCCCGGCGACCGCGGCTTTGATGCTGTCGTGATCGCGCACATCGAGCGCGACGCCGCAGGTCCGCCGTCCGAGCGCTTCAATTTCCTTGCGGAAAGGAGCGAGCTTTTCCGCATCGCGGCTGGACATGGCTATGTCGGCACCCGCCTGCGCCAGCGCACGGGCGAAATGCTGGCCGAGTCCGCGGCTGGTGCCGGTGATGAAGGCGACTTTTCCGGTGAGATTGAACATGGGTGTTAAGCGTGAGGTGCGAGGATGACTTTCATCACACCGGGCGCACCGGCGTAAAGTCTGGCAAACCAATCGGCGCCTTGTTCGAGCGGCGCGACGGCGGAGATGATGCGATCCACTTTGATTTGCCCCGACGCGAGCAACTCGATGCAGCGCGGAATTTCCCCCGCAGAAGCGCAAGAGCCTTGCAGGCGGAGCTGGCGCGTCACCACGATTTGCAAAGGGAGTTCGGTCTTCGGTGAAAGATTTCCCACGAGCGTGACGGTGCCGCCTTTGCGCACTGCGTGGATGGCGGAAAGCACGGTGTCATTCAGCCCCACGCACTCGAACGCCGCATCGGCACCCTGTCCGTTCGTGAGCGCTTTCACAAACTCCGTCACGTCCTGAGTCTTCGGATTTGCCGTGTGCGTCGCGCCGAGTTCACGCGCTACGGCGAGCCGGGAATCCTCGGTATCCACCGCGATGATTTGCGCAAAGCCGGCAATTTTCGCCGCCTGCAAAGTGAGAAGACCAATCATGCCCGAGCCGACGATCACCGCCGTGTCGCCGGGAGCGCAGGGAGTGAGCCGGACGGCGTGAACACCCACGGAAACCGCCTCGATCATCGCGGCTTCGTTGAAGCCGAGATTATCCGGCAGCGCGTGCACGATGCGCGCAGGCACAGTGACGAATTCCGCAAACGCACCGTGCCGCCGGTAATCCCCGCACGACACGCCAAGCACCTGCCGCTGGTCGCAAAGATTCACATCGCCGCGCCGGCAATGCACGCACGCGCCGCAATACACCGTGGAATCAAAAGTGACGCGCTGCCCCCGGCGAAAAGTCTGCACATTCGCACCCGTCGAAGCGATGACGCCCGCCGCCTCGTGCCCCATCACCAGCGGAGGAATGCGCCGCCCCGTCGAGCCGTCATAGCCGTGAATATCCGATCCGCAGATGCCGCAGGCCTTCACTTGAATGAGCACCTCATCCGCCCCGCACACCGGCTCCGGGACATCGGCATACACCATCTTTTTGTATTCAGTGAGAAGCAGCGCTTTCATCCGGCGAAGAAATAAAGACCCTTTGCAAAAGCACGAGCAAGAAAGGTGAACGGCTTCCGCGCTCGTTAGCTCTTCGCGAACAAACTCATCACCGGTTTTCCGAGGCCGTCTCTTTTCTCGCGCTGGGATGCGCCCGCAAAAGCCGATTGTTTTTCCATGAAAACCGTGAAGAGAACCGCAACCTTTCCGCTCGACAGAAAACTCCCGCACTACTTCCCTCGGCCTCCGTAACGCCGCCTCTATTATGCCAACCCTCATCCACCAAAAACTCCTCTCCGTTTGCGGCATAGAAGGGTGTTAGGCGACTCGCCGCTCGATGAATGAACTCGACGACGAACTCTACGAACGCATCAAGCAGCTTTGCGCAGACGGGGACATCGCAGCCAAGCGCGGTGAGTTCGTTGCAGCCATCGAGCAGTATGAGGCGGCGTGGGACCTACTCCCTGACCCGAAGACTCAGTGGGATGCGGCTCGGTGGATATTGGCAGCTATCGGAGACGCTCGCTACTTATCGGGCGAGTTTGAGCAGGGGCGCGAAGCCCTTCTCACGGCGATGCATTGCCCGGACGCCATCGGCAACCCGTTTCTCCATCTTCGTCTTGGTCAGTGTCAGTTCGAGCTTGGCTTTGAGGTCATTGCAGCCGATGAGCTTTCGCGTGCTTTTCTCCTTGCCGGCGAACAACTCTTTCTCCACGAAGACCCCAAATACCTCGCCCTCGTTAAGAGCGTTTTGGACGAGCCACCCGGAGGCTGGGATTGACCGTCGCCTCTTGAATAACAGGAAGAGGAAGACGTTAGGCAGGAATGAGCCTCATGTTGAGGGTTGTGACTTTTTTGGAGGTTGTGCAGGCGGTGGGCGTTGGTGGCTGGGGTGATGTTGAAGGCTTTAGCTTCGTCGTAGGGCTGGCCGGTGAAGATCATGTCCCAGATGATTCGGGCCAGTTTGCTATTAGCGCATTCTGTTACGCTGCTTGAATTCCTGCATCGGCTCCGATTAGAACTCCTCACGCCATGACTAATTCAGGACTCGCTCTTCCGGCTCCAAAGATCGCACCCGTTCTCGACGAGTCATTTCGCCCCGCTGTTTTGGCGAATCGTGCGTTTGTTGCAGCGGTCAGGGCGTCGGGAAAAGGGCAGTCCATCCGGCTGGCGATTGAGCAGACCGATGGCTCGGTGTTTTATTTTGCGACGGAGATTTTTGCCGAGGGTGCGCCCGGTGCGGCGGGCAATTTTGTTTATGTCGAGCGGCTGGTGAAGTTCCTTTTGTGGAGTTGGGGCGGCTGGCGTGTGTTTTTCGATGGGCCGCAGGCAATCGGCGACCAACTGGCGAAGCACTTTCGCGAGACGGCCACGGGCAAGTTCGACTCGCACATCATCGGCGAGAAAATTTACGACCATCCCATCGAGGTTGTCGTCACGCATGAACTTCCGTCGCCGCGTGCTGTGACCAAACCGCTCGGGCGCCATCTCGATGGATGCCGCATCGGCTTCGATCTCGGCGGAAGCGATCGCAAAGTGGCCGCGGTGATGGATGGCAAGGTCATGTTCAGCGAGGAGACTGTGTGGGATCCATATTTTCATCCCGACCCGCAGTATCACTTCGACGGCATCATGGATTCGCTGCGCAAAGCGGCGGCGCATCTACCGCGCGTGGACGCCATCGGCGGAAGCTCGGCGGGCTGCTACGTGAACAATCGAGTAAAGGTCGCTTCGCTGTTCCGCGGTGTGCCTGTGGATGCCTTCAGCAAACACGTGCGCAATATGTTTCTCGATGTGCAAAAGGCGATGGGCGGCGTGCCACTCGAAGTCGTCAATGATGGCGAAGTCACCGCGCTCGCAGGCTCGATGTCACTTGGAAAAAACGCGGTGCTCGGCCTCGCATTCGGCACAAGCCTCGCGGCGGGCTACGTCACGCGCGACGGCAGCATCACTTCGTGGCTCAACGAACTCGCCTTCTGCCCCGTGGACTACAATCCCGCCGCGACGCGCGATGAGTGGAGCGGCGACTACGGAGTGGGCGCGCAGTATTTTTCGCAGCAGGCCGTCGGTCGCCTGATGCCCGCCGCCGGGATCGACGTGGATTCCAAAATACCGCTGCCGGAAAAACTCAAGCACGTGCAAACGCTCATGGCGCAGGGCGACGAGCGGGCGCGGAAGATTTACCAGACCATCGGCACTTATCTCGGCTACAGCATCGCGCACTACACGAGCTTCTATGATTTTGATCACGTGCTCATTCTCGGTCGTGTGACCAGCGGTGAAGGCGGCGATGTCATTCTCACCGGCGCCAAGGAAGTGCTGGGCGCAGAGTTCCCGGAACTCGCCGCGCGCATCGCATTCCACACGCCGGATGAAAAGGACAAGCGCCACGGTCAGGCGGTCGCCGCAGCAAGCCTACCGCAAATCTGAGCGGGCAGGGGAGCTACTGTTTCGGAGGTATATTGCTGATTTCTGACAGCGTGACTGCGCCGTCGTAGAGGGCTTTGCCGATGATGCAGCCGTAGAGGCCGGGGATTTGGCGGAGTTGTGCGACGTGGGCTGCGGTGCCGACGCCGCCGCTGGCGATGAGCTGGCCGCCGAAGGGGTGGATGGCGTGGTGGACGCGTTCGGTTTCGGCGAAGTTGGGGCCCATTAACATGCCGTCGGTGGCGATGTCGGTGTAGATGATGGTGCCTGCGCCGGCGTGGACGGCGGCGATGGCGAGGTCGAGGGCGCTCTGGCCGGTTTCTTGGGTCCAGCCTTTGACGGAGACGATGCCGTTTTTGGCGTCGATGCCGACGGCGATTTTGTCGCGGCCAAACCGGGTGGCCATTTCGGCGACGAAGTCGAGGGATTCGGCGGCTTTGGTGCCGAGGATTACGCGGGTGACGCCTGCCTCGAGGGCGCGTTCGATGGCTTCGGGGGTGCGGATGCCGCCGCCGAGTTCGCAGGGGATTTTGACGGCGCTGGTGATGGCGCGGACGGCGTCGAGGTTGCTCTGCTGGCCGGAGAAGGAGGCATCGAGGTCCACGAGGTGGAGCCAGTCGCCGCCTTCGGTTTCCCATTTTCGCGCGAAGGCGGCGGGGTCGTTGGAATAGACGGTTTTTTGGTCGGCGCGGCCTTGCTGGAGGCGGACGACTTGGCCGGACATGAGGTCAATCGCGGGAAATAGGAGCACGGTGTTTAGGTGTTGAGGAAGTTTTTCAGGATGCCGAGGCCGACGGTCTGGCTTTTTTCGGGGTGGAATTGGACGCCAGCGACGCTGCCACGCGCGGCGGCGGCGGCGAAGGTCTGGCCGTAGGTGGTGCGGGCGATGACGGTGGTGGGGTCGGTCGGTTCGCAGTAGTAGCTGTGGACGAAATAGACGTGGGGCTGCGCGGGGAGGCCGGCCCAGAGGGGGTGGGGGGTGAGGTCGAGGTTGTTCCAGCCGATTTGCGGGACTTTTAAGCCCGGGGTGGCGAAGCGTTTCACTTTGCCGGGAAAAAATCCAAGCCCATGGACGCCGGGCGTCTCTTCGCTTTGCTCGAAGAGCATCTGGTAGCCGACGCAGATGCCGAGGAAGGGCTTGCCGCTGGCGAGGCTGTCCTGCATCGGTCCCCACAAGTCGCGTTCCTGCAATCCGTGCACGCAATCGCCAAACGCGCCGACGCCGGGGAGGACGATTTTTTCCGCGCGCGAAATTTCGCCCGCGTCTGCCGTGAGCCGGACGTCTGCGCCGAGGGAGGTGAGTGCGTTGAAGACGCTGCGGACGTTGCCGGAGCCGTAGTCAATGAGTGCGATCATGGTCAGTAGATGGCCGTCTGCGGCGTCGAAAAAGTTGGCACTGATGCAATGGTTTGTGGGTGGGGTGATCCGACTGCACGGCTGAAAGTAATGGTATCCGCTGTGAGTGCGATTACCGAAGGGTAGTCGCCTTCAAATGTGCCGATGGACGGATTAGGATCGAGCGCAGGGTTCAAATAACGGACAGAATATCGGCCCGAGGTTTTTTTTTGAAAGAGAATGTATCGTTTCGCAGGACAGGCGTCGGAGGTATCCTCAACAATGCAGATGGCGTTGTTGTCTTTGGAGAACAGGAAAATCTGTTCGCCTCTAAACTCGCCGTTTGAAAAATGATCCATGTTGATGGCGCTCTCAGCGTGACAAAGGACTTTCCCTGTATCGCGTGTTGTAAGTTCGTAGCGAAAGTTGGGATGTCCACCGAGCAGTCTGAGTTGCAGCGACCAATCAGCACTGTAGCGAACGCTCTCGAGTTTTGGAGTGCGCTTAGCGGTCGTTTGCATGGGTCTATAGACGCATGACGCGAACGCTAGCGCGAGAGTGATGATGAACGCCCGGACGTTCATTCAACTACAGCATCCCCTTTGTGCTCGGCACGCCTTCGACTCGCGGGTCGATCTGACATGCGGCGTCCACTGCTTTGGCGAGGCCCTTGAAGATGGCTTCGGCCATGTGGTGGGCGTCGCGACCGTAGAGGATTTCGGCGTGGAGATTGCAGCCGGCGTGAACGCTGAAGGCGCGGAGAAATTCTTCGACGAGCTGGAAGGCGAAGCCGTTGATGCTGCTCACGCCGCTCGGGGCGCGGTATTCGAGATAGGGGCGTCCGCTGAAATCCACGACGACGCGGGCGAGCGTTTCGTCCATCGGCAAATAGGCGTGGCCGTAGCGGCGGATGCCTTTTTTTCCACCGAGCGCCTGCGCGAATGCCTGGCCGAGCGCGATGCCAGTATCCTCGACGGTGTGGTGGAAATCCACCTCGATGTCGCCGTCTGCTTTAACGTCGAGGTCCACGAGGCTGTGGCGCGCGAAGAGCGTGAGCATGTGGTCGAAGAACGGGATCTTCGTGGCGATGGTGCCAGTGCCGCGTCCCTCGATGGTGAGCGCGATGTGGATGTCTGTTTCGCCGGTTTTGCGTTGGATGGTTGCGGTGCGCATAAAGTGATGAGTTGCGGCGTTGGCGGATTACTCGGCGGGGGAGTCTTCTGCAGGGGAAACCTCGGCGGCGGGACTCTGTGGCTGCACTTCGGAGGTATCCCGTGCTTTTTTTCGCATCGCTACAAAGCCGAGAGCGATCACAGCGACTCCACCGAGTGAATACTTGATCATGTTGTTCCTACTTTGACGGTCGCTTTCCTCTTTTTCCTTGGCCTCGGCTTCAGCGGCGAGTGCTTGTTGGGCCTCTTTGGTTTTCCTTACCTCAGCCTCGGCTTTTTCAGCTTCGGCTTTTAATTTGGCGAGTTTCGCCGCATTCGCTTTTTCCAAAGCGGCTTTTTCTGCCGCAGCGGTCTTGGCTGCCTCGGTGGCTTTTTGTCGTTCACTAGCGAGTTTTACTTGGAGGCGTTTGATTTGCTCGTTCGCTACCCATGCGCTGTTGGCATCAGCGAGCGCCTTTTCGACTGCGCTGTAGTCATTGATTTCAAATCCGGCTTTTGCCTTGGCGACGGCCTTGAGGGACTGGCGCATTTTATCCACAGGAAGGGCGTTGATGCGGGTAATCTCGCTGCCACATTTTCCGATGAGTGTTGTGAGGCTGCGGTCGTTGGCAGGGGAAAGCGGAAGCCAAGCTGCCCCGCTGCGTTCGGCTGCTGCGACTGCGGCCTCTATTGCTGCCAGATTTTGTTTTTGCATCGTCTCGATTTGCTGGCGCTCGGGGCCTTTTGCGTTTGCGAGCCGGGCGGCGCTTTCCACTGCAAATTGTTTGATCTGTGCCTGACGTTGTTCGGCGGCGAGCTTTAGCGCGGGGACGGCCTGGCGGGCGATTTCAACGGCATCGGGCATCGCCGCACTTCCGGGATAATTCTTCTCCAGAACGTCAAAAATATTCATCGCCTCAGGAAATTGAGCTGCTGCTGCGAATCGCTTCATGCGTGAGAGCATGATATTTCCGCCGATTTGCACTTTTTCCTGATCCGCTTGCTCCGCGCTCAGCCACTTGCCGCCGATTTTTCGCTCGCCTGCCTCGACGCGATTTTTTTCTGCCTCGAAAAGTCCGAGTTTCGTCTTCGCCTCGGCTGCGTGGCTGCCCTGTGGATACAGGCTGGCGAACGCCCCGAGCTTAGTGATCGCCTGCGTGTAGTCTGCGAGTTCGAGTGATTCTTCGCCGAGCGCGATTGCCTTCAGTGCGGGCCATGCCTGTTCGTCCGGCGCTATTTTTTCCACGCTCTCAATGTCGGCTTTTTAATGACGCGCTCGTCCTTGATGGTGGCGGTCACTGCAATTTGCAGGGTGATTTCCTTGTCTGTCTCAGAGAGGATATTGCCCGCTATTTTTTCCCCGCTTTTCAAAGTAAATGTGTCGCCCCGGGCGAACACGGATAAAGCGCAGAGTGCGGCGAGTAAGTGGAATCGAGCTTTCGACATGAAGAAGGGAATGAAGCAAAGCACGGCTGCGCTGGAAAGGTTGAACTGCTCCAAAATAGAAACCGCCGCAGGGCAAAAAGTCCGGCGGCGGCTCTGGAAATTACGGGAGCTACTTACTTTTTCTCGGTGGTTTCCTTTTCAAAAAGCGGGAGAAATTTCTCGAACCCCTCTTTTTTTAACTCCGCAACCGGAATGAAGCGGAGCGCAGCGCTATTAATGCAGTAGCGCATGCCGGTGGGCTTTGGGCCGTCGTCGAAGAGGTGGCCGAGATGCGAGCCGCTGGACTTGGCGAGCACCTCGGTCCGTATCATGCCGAGGCTCGTGTCCACTTTTTCGATAATCTCATTTTTATCCAGCGGGCTGAAAAAGCTCGGCCATCCGCTGCCGGATTCAAACTTGTGTGTGCTCGCGAAGAGCGGCTTTCCGCTAATGACGTCCACATAGATGCCCAGTTCGTGATTGTTCCAATATTTGTTCTGAAACGGCCGCTCGGTGCCGCCCATGATGCAGACATAGTAAGCTTCCTTGTCTAGTTTTTTGGCGAGCTCCTCCTTTGAGAGTTTCGAGAGGTCTTGTTTCGGGCTTTGTTCGCTCATGGTTTTATCGTTGGTAGTTTTCTTGTCTTTGGCGTCGCAGGCACATGCGAAGATCACGAGTGCTGCGGCAGCGGTGCGGATGATTGAGTTCATGGCTTTGTGGAAAGTGAGAGTGTGCGGAGCTGACGATATTCCCTTAGATTCTATGGTCGCGCTTGGCCGTTGCCGCGCAGGACGTATTTGTAAGTGGTGAGTTCCTCCAGGCCCATCGGGCCGCGTGCGTGGAGCTTGTCGGTCGAGATGCCGATCTCGGCACCGAAACCAAACTCACCGCCGTCAGTGAAGCGCGTGCTAGCGTTCCAATAAACCGTCGCACTGTCCACATCGGCGAGGAACTGTTCGGCGGTGCGTTCGTCGTCGGTGATGATGCAGTCGCTGTGGTGGGAGCCGTTGTTCTCGATGTGCGAGATGGCTTCTTCGAGCGAATCCACGACTTTCACCGCGAGAATGAGATCGAGGAATTCCGTGCGAAAATCTACGTCGGTCGCGTGCGTGACGAGAGCGGAGTTGAGATACGCGAGTTTGGAAAATGCGTGTTCATCGCAACGGAGCTGCACTCCTTTCTCCAAAATGGCGCGCGCTGTCGTGGCGAAGAATTTTTCCGCAACTGCGGAATGAACGAGCACGGTCTCGATGGCGTTGCAAACGCCGGGACGCTGGCACTTGGCGTTGATGATGAGAGTTTCAGCCATCGCGAGGTCGGCGGCGGCGTCCACATACATGATGCAGATGCCGTCGTAGTGCTTGATGACGGGCATCCGTGCGTGGCTGACGACGACTTCGATGAGACTTTTTCCGCCGCGCGGGACGATGCAGTCGAGGAACTGATCCATCTCGCACATCACGCGCACAGCCTCGCGGTCGGTCACGGGGATGAGCTGGATCGCATCCGCGGGCAGGCCTGCTTTCGCACCACCGCGCGCGAGTGCGGCTGCGATGGCGATGTTGCTGTTGATGCTCTCGCTGCCGCCTCGAAGTATCGTCGCATTGCCAGTCTTTGCGCAAAGCACCGCAGCGTCGGCGGTGACGTTCGGGCGCGATTCGTAAATGATCCCGATGACTCCGATGGGCACACGTTTCTTTTGGATGCGAAGTCCGTTGGGGCGCGTCCAGTCGCGGATAATCTCGCCGACAGGATCGGGTAACTCCGCGACCTGACGAATCCCGTCCGCCATTGCAGCGATGCGTTTGGGATTCAGCGTGAGTCGGTCAATCATCGCCGCGCTCAACCCCGCAGACTTTGCCTTCTCCAAATCCTTCGCATTTGCGGAAAGAATCGCATCCTGCGCGGCGACGAGTTCGTCCGCCATCGCGCGTAGGCCTGCGTTCTTTTGCTCCGCACTGCATTGGCGAAGCTGGCGTGCGGCAACGCGTGCACGTTTGCCGAAGTCGTGGATTTGATCAGTGAGACTCATGAAAGTGGCGGACACAAATGCCGGAGGAACGGCGAAGAATCAACCGCTCGTTCATCACCACCCCGTTTACTTCGAGATTTTGTTGTGAGGGAAACCGTCGGCAAGATGTGCCGCAGCCGCACTTTGATTTTGCGAAGCAAAAGACAAAGTTGCCCCCCCCGCCTAACTTATCGCCCTGCGCCTGCTCACGCCAAGCAGCAGGCCGAGGCCACCGAGTAGTGACACCGCCGCGCCGGGCTCGGGCACTATCGTTAATGTGACCGCGTGATAGCCGCTAAGAAGCATAGAATCATCGTTGTAGGAAATCAGATAGGTGATTCCCTCGCTCGTGAAGGTGGAGTCATCGGACAGATCAAGGAAGGTGCCTCCATTCCATGTGCCACTATAGGTGATAATCTCGTTGGGGAATGGGTTAGGGTCGGGTGCTTGACCAATGTAGCTCACGTTTAACAGCGCGTCGTTGGGCAGGGGGTCGTTGAATATGGGGGCGATTGTGATGTTCAGGTCGCCGTTGACGGTGATCGCATCCAAGTAGCCCGCGCCTACATCAAACTGCACGTTGAAGTTGGAGGATGTCTCCAACACAAGGTTGCCGTTCACGGTGAGGGTCGCGGTCGGGTTGCCGATGGGGTCACCGGGTGAAAACGCGCCGCCACTTTTGACGGTGACATTTCCAAATGTGCCGGCGTCGCCAGCGAGAGTCCCGCCGTTCTGCACAATCGTGCTGCCGCTGATCGTGCCACTGACGTTCGCCGCAAGCGTGCCAGCATTCACGTTCGTATCACCTGTGTAGGTGTTGACGAGGTTGAAGATGGTGGTGCCACTGCCGGCCTGGGTAAATCCGCCAGTGCCGGTGATCCGGCCGAAGTCCTCGTTTTGCTTCGTGGTGCTGGAACGGTTGATGGCAAGGGTTCCGGCTCCGTTGATGACAATGATGCTGTCCTTGGGTATCGCACCAGTGGTGTCGCCGTTGCCCAGTTGCAGTGTGCCCGTGTTGATTGTCGTTGTGCCGGTATAGGTGTTTGGGCCCGTCAGGATTTGCGTGCCGTTACCAGCTTTCACCAGACTGATTATATTCGTCGCGCCATTGCTGATCACACCACTGAAAGTGGTGGTGGATGTGCCGCTGATAGTGAGGACTTTGTCGGTCGTCCCGCTGTTGGTGACACTGGCACCGCTCGCGCCGGCAAGCGAAGCGATCTGCTGATTTGCACCATCCAACGCCAGTATCCCGGTGCTGGAGATGGTTAGATCAGTCGTCGTTGGCAGGGGATTATTGACCTGTCCAGTTGCCCAGCCGGGAGCCCATGTGAAAGTTGTGGTGGGTGTGCTGCCTGCGTTGGTCTGGGCGTTGACCACTGTAAAAGTGTTGCCGTCGTTGCTGCCGAACAGGGTGAAATTATTCGGGTTCCGATTGGGGGTTTGATCATTCGCAGTGCTCCAGTCGTAACCGGAAAGCATTGTGGTCGCGCCGAAATCAAACGTTATGTAACGCCCAAACTGGGTGTTACTGGGCAATCCGTTGTAAGTGCACTTGGTGTTCAGATCGTTGTCGGAAAGCGAGGGGATGAGTTGGTCGCCGTAGTTTCCTCCATCACCTGTGGCGGTGGGCGGAAAAACACGCGTGCCGTTGCCGCTGTTCGTGCCGCTCGAATAGAAGGCCAGTTCAGACATCTGGGCCAAGTCTGAATTGATGAGGCTGTAAATCGAGAACCTGTAGTAGCGATAGGAGGGTTCGGAATGCAGCTTCAATGTTCCGCCATCAATGAAGGTCGCTCCACTGTAGGCCTGCACGACGTTCAAAGTCAGCGTGCCTGTTCCGCTCTTGGTGAATGAACCGGTGCCGGTGATTGCCTTGCTGTAGGTGGCGGTATCGGAATGGTTGAATGCTACGTTGCTGTTGTTGGAAAGGGTGATGGCGCTCGATGCAAGTGTGGGCAGGGTGCCGCCTCCGCCAATGGAGAAAGTGCCGCCGTTCACGTTGGTCGCACCGGTATAGCCCTGTGTTCCTGTGAGCGTGAGCGTGCCCGGACCGACTTTCGTGAGCGCGCCGCTCGTGGTGGAGGTCGCGCCGGTGACTGTCAGATTGGTCCCAGCCTGCGTGATGTCGAAAGTGGCGATTTTTCCTGCGTTGATCGCAAGTCCTCGATTCGCAGTGTCGCTTGCACCCGTGTATTTTAAAGTGCCGCCGTCAAAAATCAGCGCACCGCCGTTTCCAAGATTCGCATTTGCACCAACGCTCAGCGTGCCGTTACTCAGCTTCGTCTCGCTGGTGTAAGTGTTGACTCCGGAAAGCGTCCAAGTGCCGGCGCCGTCCTTGGTCAAAGTGCCCGCGCCCGTGGCAATCGTGCCTGTCACAGCGCCATTGCCAGCGCCGCCGAGAATGAGATTCCGATCGCTCGCGGTGATGCTGCTGGCGGCGCTCAGCGTTAAACTGCCGGCATCCGAGTTAATCCGCACATCACTTGCGAGCGTGACCGATCCCGCCCATGTGTTGTTGCCGCTGATGCTCCTTAGCACGCCTCCGCTGTTGATGCCGGTGCCGCTGAGCGTCAGCGGCTCAGCGCCGATGGAAAGCCCTGCGCCACCCTGCAGTTCCAGCGCCGCTCCAAACTGCAGCGAGGTGCCGCCCGCCACGCCACCGAGACCAGCGCTATTTCGGACGCTCAACACACCCGAGTCCACCATCGTCGCGCCGGTGTAAGTATTTGTTCCATTCAAAACAACCGCGCCCACGGTTCCGAGGCCCGACGCGGAGGTATTGTCGGCGATCACCGCATTCACCGTCAGTGTGTTGGTTGCACTGAAGTTGTTCAGGAAAATCGCGCCGCCCGGTGTGGCTGACTTCAACATTCCGCTGTCAGTGTTCGCGCCGATGGTGAGACCCTGCATGCCAGTGCCGACCATGATGCCGTTGGTCGCCAGCGTCTTTCCTGCGGTGTCCACGGTTCCGGCGAAATTTGCATTGCTCTGCAAGAGCGTGTTCACCGTCGTTGTC
>JBEIQV010000191.1:0-6573 GCA_040376335.1 Verrucomicrobiia bacterium
GGTGTCGGTGGAGAAAAACGGATTCCCGGTGCCAGCCACAAAAATCACGATGCGCCCCTCTTCGAGATGCTTCACCGCGCGACGGCGGATGAATGGCTCGGCCACGGAGTCCATGCGGATCGCCGTCTGCACGCGTGTTTGAATTCCAAGTTCCTCGATGCCCGCCTGGAGCGCGAGGCCGTTGATGACCGTTGCCAGCATTCCCATGTAATCCGCGGTGGTCCGCTCCATGCCGCGATGGCTTGCACTCAGTCCGCGCCAGATATTTCCGCCGCCGATGACGATTCCGATTTCCACACCCATCTGATGCACAGCGTGTATATCCGCCGCCATGCGATGGACGATTTCCGGCGAGATGGTGTCGTGCAACGACTTCTCCCGAAGCGCCTCTCCGCTCAGTTTTAGCAGGATGCGTTTGAATTTCGGCTTGGAGCTTTTGTTTGGCATCTGTGCAGGAGGAAAGCGAAAGCGATTCGCGAAGGGAAGAGGGAAAGTGAAAGGGGCGTGGCGAAAATGAAGGAAGCGCCCCACGGACTGCTAAAGCAGAAGGGACAATCTGCATGTCCACAAAACGCGGATTATTTAGAGCAAAAGGTTTGTGATTCTTAGCAAAGCACGCTGCGCAGCACTGCACGGAGGTCCTCTAGTGTAAATGGCTTTTGCAGAAAACTGATGAGGTCGCTGCCAGGGAAGTTCCCGAGCACGTCCTGTTGGTTATATCCGCTCATCAGCACTACTGGGACGTCCGCACGTAGTTTCTGCAACTCTCTGAATGTCTCATCTCCGCCCATATGCGGCATGGTTAAATCAAGCAGCACTAGCGTGAAACGGTCGGGGTCGGCGCTAAAGACATCCACTGCCTCCTGCCCGTCTGCGGCAAGCACGGGCTCAAACCCGCTGAGGGCCAACATGCGTGCAGAGATGCTGCGGACTGGCTCTTCATCGTCCACGACTAGCACGGTGCCATGGCCTTGCCAGCGCTCAGTTACATTTGGTGTGGATTTAGGACTCTCGCTGGTGCCGCCAGTCGCCGGGAAGAGCAGTCTGAATGTGGTGCCGCGTCCGATTTCAGAATCGACCTTAATCGCACCTTTGTGCCCTCGCACGATGCCTAGCACGGCGGCGAGTCCGAGCCCTCGTCCGGTAAATTTTGTTGTAAAAAAAGGATCGAAAATTCGAGCCTTCGTCTCAGCGCTCATGCCGCTGCCGCTGTCTGCGACTTCGAGAAAGACATAGTCACCTTCGGGTAGAGCAGGCGCCAGCAAAGTATTGTCGAAATAGGCGCGTTCCAAATGCATAACCCCTGTCGTTAACGCGATGACGCCGGAGTTCTCGCCAATCGCTTCGGAGGCGTTGATGACGAGGTTCATGATGACCTGCCGGATTTGCGTGGCGTCCGCATCCACCGGGGGCAGGTCATTTTCGAGATGGAAATGCAAAATCGCTTTTTTGCTGATGGAGATTTTCAGCATTTGCGCGGTTTCCTCCACGAGTTGGTTAATGTTGATGTGCTGGACCATGAAGCGTCCTCGCCCGGAGTAGGCGAGCATTTGCTTGCAGAGATCCGCAGCGCGTAATGAGGCTTCCTTGATGGAATCGAGGTGGGTGTGCAGTGGTGACGCGGCAGGTATTTCCGTGTTGGCCATGCTGGCATTGCCGAGGATGCCAGTTAGCAGATTGTTGAAATCGTGCGCAATTCCGCCAGCGAGCACGCCGAGACTTTCAAGTTTCTGCGTCTCTTGCATTTTGCGTTCGATATTATCGCGCTCAATCTGGGCTTGGTGACGCTCGGTAATGTCCAACGCTAGGGATACACATCCAGTGGCTTTTCCAAGTTCGTCAATGAGCAGGGTGTTATACCATTCACAAAGAATTATATGGCCGTCTTTGCGCACGTTCTCGTTGATGCTCTTCTGTCCTCCTGTTTGATTTAGCAAGGCCTGCCAAACTTCATTCACGTGATGCGCGAAAGCTTCAGGGACAATGAAGCTGGCATGCTGGCCCAGGGCTTCATTTTGCGTGTATCCGAACGTAGTTTGGGCTGCTGGATTCCAGCGTTTTATCCGGAAATCCAAATCCCACTCGATTGCGGCCATGATCGTCTGCTCGAAATGCAAATTCAGTTTTTGACTCGTTTCACGAAGCGCAGCCACCGCTGTCTTTAGGGCGGTGATGTCCCAATTCGTTCCGAGCATACGAACTGGTTTTCCCTCGTCGTCGTGAAAGACCTTGGCGACGGCCTTGATGTTGTGAATTTCGCCGTTGGGCCAGACGACGCGGAACTCTGTGTCCAGTGGCTTTATTCCGCAGATCGCATCATTCACTTCCCGGTTTGCGCGCTCGTAGTCATCCGGATGTAAACAAGCACTCCATGCCTCCTTCGTGCCGCTGAAGTCTTCGCGGTGTATGTGGTAAAGGGCGAACATGGAATCATCCCAGACCAACTCTTGAGTGATCAAATTCAAGTCCCAGATGCCTACTCCATTGTGGAGCGTGGCCAGTGCAAGTCGCTCTTCCTTTTCATGCAATTCCTGAAGCATCGCTCGCGCTGCCTCGGCTGATAGGGGTTCCAAATTATCCTCCAGCGAGTGCAACTCTGAGGGGTAGGTTTTCATACTCTTTGGATTTATCTCCAAACAAGCGCTTCTGTCCAGTTCATGGTGCGAACTGCGTCTCGCTTATGTGTGAAAAGTGCGTCCCGGGAGACTCATGCGTGGCTCGCGCCTCCGCTATTTCTCCTTGCGAGTTCTTCCATCAATTCGATCTGCAACTCCTGCAGCGCAAAGAGTCGCTGTGCTTGTTGCTTGAGGAGAAAATCCATCTTTTCGTGAAGGTGCCGGATTTCGAGTTCGGCTTTGAGGTTCACCTTGTAGTCGTGCTCAGCGCGTGCGCGGTCTTTGGATTCCTGCCGGTTCTGGCTCATCATGATTACCGGTGCCTGGAGCGCGGCTAGGCAGGAGAGGATGAGGTTGAGCAAAATGAACGGATACGGATCCGCTGCGCGGGTCGCCATGATGATGTTGATCAAAATCCAGATGCCGATGAAGACGCCGAACATGATGATGAATCGCCAGCTTCCACCAAATTCCGCGATGCGATCCGAGAGGCGTTCGCCGTAGGTGAGTTTGGTTTCAAAAGCCTTGTCCACATCCGCTGCGATGACTTCGTGCTCGCGCAGACTTTTCAGCACATCATGATCGAGTGTGCTCAGTTGGCCGAGGTCCTCCTCCAGCACGCTACGCACATACTCTGCACGGAAAGGTGCGAGCGCTGCGGGTGAGATGAGGCTGTCATCCTCCAGTTCCGGGTGCGCGCGGCGGACGAGTTGCACGACGCTCGGGCGCACGGCGGAGAGCGGTGTGAGTTCCTCGGCGGAGAATTCTTTATGCAGAATGGAGCAGGTCGCGGCGGGCATGGTGCGAGTATCGTTGTAAAGTCGCGAACTGCCAATCTTCTCCTCCGACATGGGATCGTCACTCGACACAGCGAATGTGATTTTCTACACCACAGCCATGTCCGAAACACTCGCACTTTCCACAGCCAGCCAACTCCGCGCCGCCGCTCCCCGCCTTGCTAAAATGAAAACCGTCGTCGGTTTCGACGGCTTCGTGGATACGATCCTCAAAGTCGTGCAGACGCGTCAGTCCCCGACGAAATACACGCCCTACGCGAAGATGCGCGAGTGGGCGGAAAAAGTTGCAGCGGCGGCAGGCGTGAGCGCGAACTTCGAGTTTGCAAAGCAGATGGTGAAACTCGGCGGCAACGGTCCCATCATGGCCAACGCACTCGACGCTGCGGGACTCGCCGTGACTTACATCGGCAACCTCGGCAAGCCCGCGTTGCATCCCGTGTTCGACGATTTTGCGCAGCGCGCGAAAGTCTTTTCCGTCGCGGAGCCGGGCTACACCGACGCGCTGGAGTTCGACGATGGTAAGCTCATGCTCGGCAAGCACGAGTCGCTCAAAGAAGTGAACTGGGCGACCATCACCGCGCATCTGCCAGAGCCGAAATTGATCGCGCACTTCCGCGAGGCGGGGCTGATTGCGATGGTGAACTGGACCATGCTAACCCAGCTCACATCCGTCCTGCAAAAGCTCCTCACCCGTGTGATGCCCAAGCTCGGCGGCGAAAAGCGCTGGGTATTCTTCGACCTCGCCGACCCCGCGAAACGCTCGCGCGAAGACTTGCTCGAAGTGCTGAAACTGATCGCGAAATTTGAAAAACACTCTCGCGTCATCCTCGGTCTGAACCTCGGCGAAGCGCGACAGGTTAGCGAGGTCCTCGGCTTCGGGGATGTCGAAGAAACCTACGGCACCGTCACCCACGCCGCATCGCGTATCCGCGCAGCGCTGAAAGTGAACACCGTCGTCGTGCATCCCGTGCAATTTGCCGCCGCCGCAGATGCGAACGGCGCGACGCACGTCGTCGGCCCGTTCACCGCGAAACCGAAAATTACCACCGGGGCAGGAGATCATTTCAATGCCGGCTTCTGCGTCGGCAGAATGCTCGGCCTAGGCCTTGCGGAAAGCCTGCAAACCGGCGTGGCGACGAGCGGCTTCTACGTCCGCTCCGCCAAAAGCCCCGCCGCCGCAGACTTGGTAAAATTCCTCCGCACGCTGTAGCGCACCGGAGATATCGGACTGTTTGATTTCATATCATCGTTAAGACTTTGCGCGCTGAGTGGTGTTCTCATAGCGTGATACAGATGAACTGCTGGCGTAGTGCTCTCGCTTTCTAATGAAAAAATTTCTCCTGCTTGTGTTGCTGGCTGCCCTCGCGGGAGGCGCGTGGTATTTTTATAAAGGCGGGGAAAGGGATGCGCCGCAGTATCAGACGGCGGTTATTGCGCGCGGCGATCTTACACAGGTGGTGACGGCGACGGGGACGTTGAATCCGGTGCTGAACGTGCAGGTGGGCTGTCAAATCTCGGGGAATATCCAGAAACTGCTGGTGGACTTTAATAGCGAGGTGAAGGCGGGGCAAATCGTGGCGCAACTGGACCCTGCGACTTATGAGGCTGCGGTGAGTCTTGCGGAGGGGGACCTTGCCAATGCGAAGGCAGCGCTTGCACTTGCGGAGGTGAATGCGCGGAGGGATACCGAGCTTTTAAAAAACAAGCTGACACCACAAGCCGACCACGATGCGGTGCTGGCTGCGCTGGCACAGGCGGGGGCGCTGGTGAGGATGAAGGAGGCCTCGCTAAAGAAGGCGACGGTGGATTTGGCGCGCTGCACGATTGTTTCGCCGATTGATGGGATTGTGATTTCGCGCGATGTGGATGTGGGGCAAACGGTGGCGGCGACGATGAATGCACCGGTGCTATTTAAAATCGCAAACGACCTTCGCAAAATGCAGATAAATGCAGCAGTGGCGGAAGCGGATATCGGCAATCTGGAGGTCGGGCAGAATGTTGAGTTCACAGTGGATGCCTTCCCGTTACGGACGTTTCACGGGCAGGTGGTGCAAGTGCGCAATGCTGCCACGACGGTGCAGAATGTGGTGACTTACGACACGGTGATTTCGGTCTCGAATGACGATTTGAAATTGAAGCCCGGCATGACGGCGAACGTCTCCGCTATTATTGCGCAGCGGCAGGGTGTGCTAAAAATTCCGAATGCGGCGCTGCGTTTCCGTCCGCCTGAGTCGGCGACGGCCCAGACGCCAGCGCCGAGTGCCGAAGCGAGTGGTGGAGGCGTGCGCTCGCAGCGGCCAGGCGGAGGTGGACGTCCACATGAGAAGCGCTCGACGAGCAGGACGGTGCAGCTTTTTATTGGCGGAAAACTTCAGCCTGCGCCTTTGAAACTAGGTATCAGCGACGGCGTGAATACGGAGTTGCTCGAAGGCGCGAAGGAGGGCGACAGGGTGGTGACGGGGATGATTCAGAAAACTCCGACTCCACCTACGGCGGGAGCGAGCAGCCCACTAGGCGGCGGGCGTCGGCCATTCTAGTCATACGAGGCCAAATGAAGCCCGTCATTCAACTGGAGAACCTGGAAAAGACCTACCAAAGCGGCGAGGTGGAGGTGCGCGCTGTGCGTGGCGTTTCGCTCACCGTGGAGGCGGGGGAATTTGTCGCGGTGATGGGCGCGAGCGGCTCGGGGAAATCCACGATGATGAACACTATCGGCTGTCTGGATCGCCCGACAGGTGGACGTTATCTGCTGGATGGCGTGGATGTTTCCGTGCTCGACCGCGACCGCCTTGCGGACATCCGCAACGAAAAGATCGGCTTCGTTTTCCAAGGCTTCAATCTGCTCTCGCGCACCTCCGCTGTGGAGAATGTCGAGCTGCCGATGCTCTATTCGCGCAGTGGAAAAAGTCCCGCCGACATCCGTGCGAGGGCGCTTGCGGCATTGGCCACCGTGGGTCTCGCCGACCGCGCGGGCCATTTTCCAAATCAACTTTCCGGCGGCCAGCAGCAGCGCGTGGCCATCGCGCGTGCGCTGTGCAATGACCCCGCGCTCATCCTTGCCGACGAGCCCACGGGCAATCTCGATACGCGCACCAGCGTCGAGATCATGGGTGTCTTTCAAAAGCTCAACGACAGCGGCATCACTATCATGATGGTGACAC
>JBEIQV010000007.1:0-28945 GCA_040376335.1 Verrucomicrobiia bacterium
GGAATTCATTGAGGCCAAACTGAAGGAAGAGAAGAAGGCATGGGCGCTGATTGATGCGGGTTACGATGGCTCTTTCAACGGCGATGCCTACGGCTCCGTGATGTATCAAAACGAAAACCTCAGCGTTCGCGTGAGCGACGAATTCATGGACGCCGCCATCGCCGGACGCGAGTGGTGGACCAAGCGCGTCACCGACGGCAAGCCTTGCGAAAAGAAGGACGCCCGCGGAATGCTCCGCAAAATCGCAGAAGGCACGCACGTCTGCGGCGACCCCGGCATGCAGTTCGATACGACCATCCACAAATGGCACACCTGCAAAGGCACCGACCGCCAGAATAGCACCAATCCTTGCTCCGAGTATCTCTTCCTCGACAACACCGCGTGCAACCTCGCCTCGCTGAATCTCATGAAATTCAAGCAGGCCGACGGCACCTTCGACGTGGAGCGCTTCAAGGCCGCCGTGCGCATTTTCATCACCGCGCAGGAAATCATCGTGGATAACGCGAGCTACCCCATAAAAGAAATCGCCGAAAACTCCCACATCTTCCGCACCCTCGGCCTCGGCTACGCAAACCTCGGCTCGCTCATCATGAGCTACGGCCTCGGCTACGACAGCGACGAAGGTCGCGCACTCGCCGGTGCCATCACCGCCATCATGACCGGCCACGCCTACGAGCAAAGCGCCCGCATGGCGCAGTCAATGGGCGCATTCCCCGGCTACCGCGATGCGCGTTGCAGCGGCACTCCAAAACCACTCGCCAAGGACAACATCGCCCCGATGCTCGAAGTCATCGAGCAGCATCGCGACAGCGTCGAGAGCATCCAGGTCAGCGACCGCTTCGGCTATTTGAAAGACGAAGCCCGCGAGACATGGAACACCGCACTTTCGCTCGGCAAAAAACACGGCTACCGCAACGCACAAGTCACCGTGCTCGCACCCACCGGCACCATCGGCTTCCTCATGGATTGCGACACCACCGGCATCGAGCCCGATGTCGCGCTCGTGAAATACAAACTGCTCGCAGGCGGCGGCACTCTCAAAATCGTCAACCAGACCGTCAAACCCGCGCTCCAATCCCTCGGCTACGCAAACGATCAAATCGAGCGCATCATCGCTCACATTGATGCCTACGACACCATCGAAGACGTTCAGGACGAACAAAACGGCACCGTCATCCGCAGCGGCCTCCGCGAAGAGCACATCAGCATCTTCGACTGCGCATTCAAAGCCGCCCGCGGCAAACGCTCGCTGCATTATCGCGGTCACATCCGCATGATGGCAGCAGCCCAGCCATTCCTCAGCGGTGCCATTTCAAAAACCGTCAACCTTCCCGAGCACGCCACGGTGGACGACATCATGAACACCTACATCGAAGGCTGGCAACTCGGCTTGAAGGCCATCGCCATCTACCGCGATAACTCCAAGCGCAGCGCACCGCTCGCCGTGAAAAAACACAGCAGCAGCGGCAGCAACAATGAAGCAGCCGTCGCCAGCATCGAAGCCGTCGTCAGCGACAACACCACGCTCGAACAGCGCATCATCGAACTCGAGCGCCAGGCCGACGACCTTCGCAAACAGGCCGATCAGCCCGTCCGCCGCCGGATGCCCGACACCCGCGTCGCACTCACCCACAAATTCGACATCGCAGGCCACGAAGGCTACATCACCGTCGGCATGTTCGACGACGGCCAGCCCGGCGAACTCTTCGTCCAGATGCAAAAAGAAGGCAGCACCCTAGGCGGCCTCATGGTCACCATCGGCGCCCTCACCAGCATGTCCCTGCAATACGGCGTGCCCCTCGAAAGCATGGTCCGCAAATTCGCCCACCAGCGCTTCGAGCCCAGCGGCTTCACCAAAAACCCCGACATCCGCACCGCCGCAAGCATCACCGACTACGTCTTCCGCTGGCTCGGCTGCCAGTTCATCAAAGGCTACAAAGAAGCCACCAGCCCCAAGCAGCCCGACCTTCCGCTCCGCGAGCTCGGTGAGATGGACAAAAAAGCCATCAACCGCCCCGTGACCGACCTCGAGCGCACCGCCGAGAAGGAAGTCATTGATGTCATCACCCACACTGGCAACAGCGAAGGCACCCCGCAAATGGCCACCGGCGGCAACACCCACGCCGAGCGCCTGCAGGATGCACTGGGCAATATGTTCATGGACACCCCGTGCTCCAACTGCGGCAGCAGCAAAGTCATCCGCGCCGGCGCTTGCGGCTGCTGCACCGAGTGCGGCACCAGCCAAGGCTGCTCCTAGCAGCCCCTGAGGCACTAAACTCGAAATCATCCATATGAGCGACAAAGCCAAAGGACAAATCCGAGACGAGGGTCCAGTTCTCGCTGACTAGCCACGACTTTCGCACGTTCGAGCGCTTCAGCCGGACTCGCATCGCTGGACTATTTTGTGATGCTCAAGGCGCAAGCCTGATGCGCCCGCCGTCGTCGGGTGTAAGATAGTATCCTGCGAAGATGCCTTCTTTCTGCAAGACGGCGCCTCGATAGCTGATTGTGGTTTGCCCGCGCTTGAAAGTGCCGCTGTGGATTCCAGTCTTTAGCTCCACGATACCGCGCAAAGATTTGTCGGTGGCTGCGGGCGCGGGTGTGACGTTCCCGCTCGTGGCTACGAGAGCGGGCCACGTAGCGGTGAATGACGCATCGTTCGCGTTCACAGTCGCCGCACCTAAGCTCACATCCAGCGCGGCGAGCACGCGCGGCACAGCGGCGCCAAGTGAAGGAGCGACGGGACGCGTGTAGTGAGAGCCGAGCAAATCCACATCCAATCCAGTGGGCCATCCCGATGGAAATCTTCCAGCAATCGCCGGGCGAAACCAGCGTAGCGTCGCGCTCACATCGCTCGTCGCCATATCAGCAAGCGTCACATTCCCGCTGAGCGAACCTTTTCCATCATGCAGCAGACGGAAGAGCGGCCATGTGCCATCGGTGCGCAGTGCCGCGCCTGCTGTGAATTTTTTCCCGTCGGCAAGAGCGCCTGTGAGTGTGACTCCGCCGCTCTTGGAAACAACCATGCGCGCATAGCCGTCACCTCGCGGTTGGTTTGCTGTATTGGGCACCGTTGCGCTGAGGCGCGTGGTGTATGCACCAAGCAATGCAACCGGCACATTGACGAAGGGAGTAGTTGGATTTGTCGCCGATGAGTAGAGCGAACGTTGCGCTGCAAAAAGACTTTGAGCACCGCCGCTCGCTGTGAGCGTGGCATTGATCGTCGTGACTGGCGAAACCGTGGCCGCCACTTGGAATGCAAGAGTGAGCTGTGTTTGCCGCCGGGCGAATTGAACAGAGCCACTGCGGCCAAAGAGTGCATTACCTGACGCATCGAGTTTCCCGGAAAATGCAGCACTCCGGCCTGCAATGATGATGCTGCCGGTGAACGTGCCGTTCGCATTCAGCGTCACGGTGAGTTTTCCAGCCTCCGTGCTGGAACCCGGTGCCGACGCCACCAGCCCGCGATAGACGCCACGCGCAGTCGGCCATGGCGTGGGGATGAAATTCGCCGTGAGCGAAAGCGAAAATGGCATCGTGAAAGCGAGCGTCGGTTGAGCGCTCGTCAGCCCGCCCGTCCAGCCTGTGAAAAAATATCCCGCTGCGGGCGTCGCTTTCACACTCAGTTGCGTGCCTTCGGTGCGGACGGTGTTTCCGAGGAATCCACTCGTGACGCTTCCGCCATTTGACGGAGAAACGGATACGCTCAGCAGGGCTGTCGTGCTGATGCTCACGCGCTTCACCGGAGCCCACTCGGAGGGATATGTGTCGTAAAACACCGCGCGCGCCCGCAGCACTCGCTCTCCCTCCGACGTGGCTGGAAATGTGAACGCGGTCGTAGCGTCCAGATGTGTCGTTGTGAGTGGTGTGAGTTCCTCGGCAGCGGTCACGCTGATGTCATCGAGATACCAACCCACGCCTTCGTCTGTGTCCGTGTAGGCATCGAGACTTTGCGTATAATCGAAGGAAAACCGAACGCGAATGGCCCTGCCAGCGAAATTGGCAAGCGATGCGCTGCGGGTCGTAAAGTTTGCTTCGCCGGAGGTGTTCGTCCCCGTTTGTGAAAATACATCCTGCCACGAACGCCCGTCATCCAGCGAAATTTGCACGCGCGCAGTCTGTCCATTTCCCGCCCAACCGAGTCGGCTCTTCCACTGCAATTGCGAAGTGGCACCGGGAACAAGCAACCGCTTTAGCTCCAGCGTCTGGCGAGTAAAATCGGGGCACGCCAGATGAAAACTTTTCGCACCGCTCGCATGTAAATCAGCGACGACGCTATAGCCCGCAGAAGTTTTTGCGGTGACATTCGCGGTGCCATTTTCCGCGCCTTCGCTCGCTGCAAAAGCCGACGCTGTGCTCACCTCCCAATCATAGCCGGTCGCGCTTGGCACTGCCGCACACGTGAATTCCGCAGTGGTGTCCGGTGAAATCGCACCCGGCCCGGTGATATTTGCCAGCACTGTATCCGCGCCGGTTTTCGCCGGATCGAACATCTTCACCGTGTAGGTGAAATTTCTCGTCTGACCGCCGATAACCACACCGTTGATTGCAACGGTCGTCACCACATCCTGAGCGGGCACAGGCAGTCCGCGTGGATCATCCACCGGCTGATCTGCGGGTATCCACGCGATGGTATTTTCGCCGTAGCCATTCACGATTGGCTCAAGTGTGTTCGCAAGCGTCTGGTTGTTCCGTGTGAGTGTGACCGTGGCACTGGAAAAATTCGCACCGGGGTAGCTGAACGACCAGCGCGGGAAGACGAGTTGATAGGGCACGAAGCCCGGCGGCGGCCACGCGACGAATTCATCGCGCACCGTGGGGCGCGTGCCATTGAGATTGCTGTCGAACACCCACAGTGCGTTCGCGGCAAAGTGCGGACTCTGCGTGGGCACGTCGCCTGTCCCCATCGTCTGAGTCTGTGGATAAAGCACCCAACGGCGGTGGCCGAGATCCGCGTTCTCCGCGCCGGGATCTTCGATGTAGCCGGTGATCGCATCGGCTCCGTGACGCCCGAGGTAGAGGTCGGAACTAGCCGCTGCACTCGCCCCGTCCGCAGTGTAATAAGTCCAATTGTTCGGCGGCGTGTGGTCGAGCGCATCGTTCGCACTCATCATCAACGCGGCCTGCTGGCACTTCGCATTGTTCGTGGTTGAAAATGCGACATCCGCCGGGATGCCCGCCATTGCACGAAACCAATTCACCCGCAACCGCACTGCCTCGCGATATTCCGTAGAAGTCGTGCCCGCATTTCCCGTGAGAACATCGCCGGTGAATCCCATCGGCACATCCTCGGATACGGAATAGACGGCATTAAAAAACACACGCGCCTCCTCGCGATTCGCCGTATCCACCACGAGTCCCGCGCCCATGACACGCAAAGTGAAAATCGCACCTGCGATGAGAGCGAAGGCTGTGCGTCGGATGTGTTTGCAGTCGGTCACTGAAGTGAACTTATGAAGAAGCCCGCTGTCGGCAAGCGACATTGCGCCGATTGACAGCGCGCTTTTCCCGCGACACGTCATCAGGTGATGATTCCGGCTGACTTGCTCCTATACGCTTACCGCAGCGGCGCGTTCCCGATGGCCGCGCCAGACGGGGAGATTTCCTGGTTCTCGCCCGACCCGCGCGCACTCATCCCGATTGATGATCGTTTTCACATCCCTCACGGCCTCGCCCGCACGCTGAAAAAGAATCTTTTTGAAATCCGCATCAACGCCGCCTTTGAGGACGTTATGAAAGCCTGCGCCCAGCGCGAGGAGACATGGATCAACGACGACATCCTCGCCAGCTATATGAACCTCTACCATCTCGGCCACGCACATTCTGTGGAAGCGTGGCGCGACGGGAAGCTTGCGGGCGGCCTATACGGTGTCGCGCTCGGCGGCGCATTTTTCGGGGAAAGTATGTTTCACACAGTCACCGATGCGTCCAAGGTCGCACTGCATGCGCTGGTCATGCGGATGCGCGAGCGAGGATTTACATTACTCGACACGCAGTGGACGACATCACATCTGCGAACATTTGGAACCTACCAAATTTCGCGCGCGAAATACCTCAAACTCTTACGCGGAGCACTAGCAGCGACGTGCTCGTTCAAGTAACGGCACAACCTTTAAGGTGCCTGATAAAGTGGATCCCACTGCGACTGCCCCTTGGTAGATGCGTTATCAATGTATTTCACCCAGTCCATGTCTGAAACGTGTCCATCGGCAAAGAGCACATTCAGCACAGTCCGCTTCCTGTGCGTGCCATATTTATAGCCGCTCGAAAGACCGGTCGGGGAGACCGAGACGCTCTTACTTGCGACGGCATCCGTTTTAAATAGGGGCACATTGCTTACTGTGGTCGTATCCACTGCCGGAGCACCCATGATGAGAGTGGATGTGGGTGCTGTCCACTTACCGTCAAATGTATTAAACAGCTTCTCATTCAGCCCGTAGCTGATCGGTAAAGGATCGGGCGCAGGATTTTTATCCGCAGCGGGGCGCGCTGCTGTGATTTTGTCGAACGGCGAGCGGAACGACCTCCAGTCCTTCACGTAGGTAGTGTTTAAGGCTTTTGGCCAAATTTCATCAGGAGCCGCGTCATTTCTAAAGAACGAGCCCTTCGAGTCGCTCAAATATTGAGTAATCCCCTGCCCTAGACTCTTGAGGTTGTTCAGACAGGTCATCGCACGCGCCCTTTCCATATAGCCGGAGAGCACCGGGAAAAGCATCGCCATCAGGATCGAGATGATGGTGATTACGACGAGCAGTTCGATAAGAGTGAAGGCGGATTTCTTTTTCATGGGATGCTTGGGCTGTAGGAATCTACGAGCGACGTGTAGGATTGCACGCGAGTTTTTCGGAAAAAAACCGTTATCTTCCTTTGTTTCACTGTTGTCGCCCCATGCCCTCTTCGCTACCGCTGCGCGCGAAATGAAGCGCGTCCTCATTCTTACCACCGGTTTTGGCGAAGGCCACAACGCCGCCGCCCGTGCGCTCGCCGCCGGGTTGAACGACCTCGGAGCACAGGCCGAAGTGCGTGACCTGTTTCTAGAAAGCTACGGACGCACCCAGGAAGTCTCCCAGCGCCTCTACATCGAGTGCATCAACCGTGCGGCGTGGCTCTGGCTCATCGTCTATCGCCTGCTCGACTGGCTCCCGCTGATGCGTTTCGTCGTCGGGCCACTACTCGGAAAAATGCAACGCCTCCTCGCGTCCGTGCTGGCAGAAATGCAACCACACGCCGTTGTCTCCGTGTATCCCGCCTATGGCTATGTGATCGAAAGACTCTATCCACGCGGTGGTGCGCCTTTCGCCAGCCACACGCTCGTCACCGACAGCATCACCATCAATTCCATCTGGCACCGCTGCACGTCGGACACATGGCTCGTGCCGAATGAAGACACCGCCGCCGTCATGCGCGCCGCACACGTGCCTGCGGAAAAAATCCACGTCACCGGCTTTCCCGTCCCGCTACGCTTCGCCGACGAACGCCCGACTCGCCTCGCGCCCGGAGGCACCGAGCCATTGCGCCTCCTCTATATGGCCAATCAGGCCAAGGCCGATGCGCCCACCATCATCCGTCGCCTCCTCACACTCGACGCGGTAAAGCTCATCGTCACCGTGGGCCGCGACGCCTCACTCGGCAGACAAATCCAACGCATCGCACGCGAATCGGGCCGCGAAGTGGAAATTCACGGCTGGACCAAACGGATGCCCGAATTGCTTATGTCGAGCCACATCTTCATCGGCAAAGCTGGCGGGGCCGCCACACAGGAAGCGCTCGCCGCGCGCACGCCCATGCTCATCACCAAAGTCGTCCCCGGTCAGGAAGAGGGAAACGCACAGCTCGTCGTCAACGGCGGCTGCGGCGCAGTCTGCCAGACCTCCAGCGCCATCGTCGCACAAATCGAAGACCTGCTCGCCGACAACTGCGCGCTCTGGCACCAATGGCACGCAGCAATCACCAAAATGTCCCGCCCCAACGCCGCCCGCGACAACGCCCGCTTTATCCTGCAATGATCCGCACTTTCCTCTTCGACATCGGCAACGTCATAGTTCGTTTCGATTTTTCAAAAGCAGTCCGTGCCCTCGCCTCACTCAGCGATGTCGCCGATGAAAACGAAGTCCTCGCCCGAATCGAAACGGTGAAAGTTGCCTACGAGGACGGCCAGATGTCCCGCGCCGAGTTTCTTCACGAAGTCTCCCGTATTTTAAAATACCGAGGCACCGAGGAGCAGTTCGTCGCCGCGTGGCAGGATATCTTCACCGCGAACGAACCCATGCACGAACTCGTCCGCAAACTGCGCGGACGCTATCCGCTTTTTCTCCTCAGCAACACGAGCGACATCCACATCGAAGGGCTCTTCCGCGACTTCGACATCTTCGGCCATTTTACAGACGCGACCTACAGCTACGTCGTGCGCGCATCAAAACCCCATCCCCCGATTTACGAAATCGCCACGCGCACCCACGGCCTCGTTCCCGCCGAAACGCTCTTCATTGACGACCTCGCTGCGAACATCGCCACCGCGAAGGAACTCGGATTTCAAACCCACCACTACCACCCTGACCGCCACCACGAACTCCTCGCGACACTCGACACACATGGCATCGCGTAGAAAACACACCGCACTCGACACACGAGCGCGCTTTCACTACGCGAATCGTCATTAGTCATCCGTAATTCCACATTCGTCATTTTCCAATGTCCGCACAGTCCCGCATCATCATCCTCGATTTCGGCTCACAATACACCCAGCTCATCGCGCGCCGAATCCGCGAGTGCCAAGTGTATTCACAAATCGTCCCGTATAACACCCCCGCGAAGAAAATCGCCGCTCTCAAACCCAGCGGAATCATCCTCAGCGGCGGCCCCATGTCCGTGTATTCCAAGCACGCGCCGCATCCCGACCGCGCCATCTTCAAACTCGGCATCCCCATGCTCGGCATCTGCTACGGCGTGCAACTCATGGCGCATTTTCTCGGCGGAAAAGTCGAGCACAGCACCCATCGCGAATACGGACACGGACAACTCCGCGTCACCACCAAATGCCCGCTCTTTGCCGGACTTGGCGACACGATGGACGTGTGGAATTCCCATGGCGATAAACTCACCAAACTTCCAAAAGGCTTCCGCGCCATCGCAAAAACCGACAACGCGCCCTACGCCGCCGTGCAAGACGCCAAGCGCAATTTCTACGGCCTGCAATTTCACCCCGAAGTCGTCCACACGCCACGTGGTCGCGAGCTGCTGGAAAATTTCATCCACGATGTTTGCGGTGCCCAGCCCGACTGGACAATGGGATCATTCATCGAGGAAATGTGCGCCAGCATCCGCAAGCAAGTTGGCAACGACCACGTCCTCCTCGGCCTCAGCGGCGGTGTGGACTCCAGCGTCGCAGCAGCGCTTTTGCACAAAGCCATCGGCGACCAGCTCACGTGCGTCTTCGTCAACAACGGCCTCCTTCGCGCCAACGAAGCCGAGAGCGTCCAGCGCATCTTTGGCGAGCACTTCAAAATCAAACTCAAATACGTGGACGCCAGCGCCCGCTTTTTGAAAAAGCTCAAAGGCGTCACCGACCCCGAGCGCAAACGCAAAATCATCGGCAACGAATTCGTTTACGTATTCCAGGACGCCACCAAGCAACTCGCCCGTGGCAAAAACTCGAAATTCAAATGGCTCGCACAGGGCACGCTCTATCCCGATGTGATCGAAAGCGTCGCCATCGCTGGCAACCCTGCCTCCATGATCAAGAGCCACCACAACGTCGGCGGCCTGCCAAAGAACATGAAATTTCAACTCCTCGAACCCCTCCGCGAGTTGTTCAAAGATGAAGTCCGCGAAGTCGGCGCACAACTCGGCCTGCCAAAAGAAATCGTCCACCGCCAGCCTTTCCCCGGCCCCGGCCTCGCTGTCCGCATCCTCGGCGATATCACCCGCGAACGCCTCCGCGTCCTACGCGAAGCCGACAGCATCGTCGTCAGCGAAATGAAAGCCTCCGACTGGTATTACAAAGTCTGGCAATCATTCGCCGTCCTCCTCCCTGTGAAGAGCGTCGGCGTCATGGGCGACGAGCGCACCTACGACAACTGCTGCGCCCTCCGTATCGTCGAGAGCCAGGACGGCATGACCGCCGACTGGGTCCGCCTCCCTTACGATCTCCTCGCCCGCATCAGCTCCCGTATCGTCAACGAAGTCAAAGGCATCAACCGCTGCGTCCTCGACATCACCAGCAAACCCCCCGGCACCATCGAGTGGGAGTGACGTAGCCGAATCAGAGCGAGATGGAGTGGATGACCTGAAGTTCGTCGCTGAAGAGCAGGGCGACGTTTTTTCGATCGGCGACACTGCGCGGGGGCGGCGCGACTGGAACCATTCCCATGACACTTTGCCGTCCGAACGCTTGAGCTTGTAGATTTTGATGCGGGCTTCGGCGACTTTGTTTCGGTCGAAGGCGATGTTCTGAAAGTCAGCGAGGTTTTCCAGTTTGCGGTAGGCATACACGTCCATGCCAGAGACCCACACGTCTTGATACTTGTCGGCCTGCCACATGATTTTTCCATCGGCGGCGTAGACCTTCATCACCGATGGACTGGCCATGGATGAGTCGGCATCAAGCGCATAGAAAAGTGAATCTGTGGGGAGATTTTCGCTGGCGACGTAGAGATTACCGTCCACATCCAGTTGGAGTTTGCGGATGCCAACGCTGGGGAGACGCCACTGCACCTGACCGCTGGCGATGTCGAATGACGTAAGAAAGGCACCATCGGCGAAGTAGAGCTTCGCCCCAGCTTCGAGCCACGGCTTCGCTTCATGTTTCGAATCGTAATCACTTTCATGGATCGGAAGCGGCGCGCCGAGTGTCGCCTCCCATATTTTTTTGTTGTCCGGTGTGAAAGCGAACAACTGGGTGCCTGCGGTGAGGAAGTTGATATGTGGTGTGGAGATGAGTTGCACGCGTCCGCGAAGCTGGCCCTTCCAAGCCGGGGCGGATGGTTCGAACGGATTGCGCATCGTCACATCGTATGTGCTGTCGTCCTGCATCTCCCTACCCTCCCCGCCCATGAGTCGTTGTGCGTCATTCGCCATCAGCTTTGAAATCGCGATCACCTCCTCGTTCGAGTTACCAGCGGACTCCGCGATGGTCTGCGTCAGTTTTTTTTCCGTGCCCGGATTTACCTTGTCGCGTGTCTTCAACCTTCGCTCAACCAGCCGGATGTCTGCGCACACGAGCTGGCCGCCAAATTCCACGCGCATCGCCTGCACATTCGCTTCACGATCACCGTTGGGGCTCGTCTGGAATGCGCGCTCCTCCCGGCCCGTCATCACGTAGAGAGATTGCGGCGCTGCATCTGCCCTCAATCGCGTAACCTGGCTCGTCTCGGAGCCAACTTGCGCCACGACAAAAACACAGCCGTTTCCGCTGAGCACTTTCCTGGCGGTGCCGGCGAACGGCACATCCTGCTTTACCTGCCCGCTGCTGCGCTCAAAGGCGACGGCGTGGGTGCTGTCCACAATCCATACGATGTCACCAAGAGGCACGACTTGCGGTGCAATTTGGGCCACGGAACTGATGGCGCGTATCACCTCCGGCGGGTCCAGTGGCGGCGCCGCAACTGGAGGCTCGGGTTTTGGAGCGGGCTGGGGCTTGCTAAGTGAATCTTCGTCGGCCTTTTGTTCTGCGGTGATACCAGCCAGTCGCTTCTCTTCGTCCTTGATTGCACTTTTCTGAAAATCCGTTTTTGCCGCAGAACGCTTTGCCTCAATGCTACTGGAAAGCTCGGCAATTTTTTGCGCACGTTTTTTGATGCGTCCTTCGATCAGTTTCACGTTCACATCTGTCACGCTATTCAGCTTATCCGCTTTGGAGCGGTCTGCGCCGAAGGCGGGAATAGTCTCGCCTGATATCGCTGCTGTTTCGGGTGCGGACACTGCTGGAGGCTGCCTCAGGGGAGCAAGCTTCGCCGCGGACGCGCGAGCGGCAATGAGTTCGGCCTGATACTTTGCGACCTCCTGATTGAACTGCTGTGTAGCCTCCGGAGTGGTTAGCGCGTTTCGTTTTACAGCTAGCTCGTCGGCCCATTGCTGAAGTTTAGCGAAGCGCACGTTTACTTCACGTTGCCGTATGTCCACAATCGGCTTTGGCGGGAGTTTTACGCTCCACTTTTCAGTGCGCGAACGGAGGTCACAGAGCTTCACATCCTCATCGCTAACAAGCACGACTTGGCCATCGCCCGCAGGCCAGCAGCCATTTTCGCGAGCGGCCTCCTTTACTGGTATGGACATCACAACGCGCGGCTTTCTTCCGAAAAAATAATACCAAAACCAAGCTGCGATCAGCACGAACACGATCGTGGCGATGACATATTTCATCCTGCCGCTTCTCACCTTCAAGGCAGTGGGCAAAATCTGTGCTGGCTCTTTGCGCAGTTGCATCGGCTATGGATTCAGGAGCACTGCTCCGGGCGGCAAAGTTAAATCAATCGCAGCATTCACATTCATCGTCTCCACATGACCGTCCACAAAAAGCACATTGCCGCTGCTGCCGTGATTGCTACCCGAGCCTTTGCCATCGGCGGAAAAAAGTGGAGCGCCTTTCGATTTTGGCGACGTGTTCACCTGCGCATCAGAAAGCAGCATCTGTCGGCTGTTCCCGTCATTTTTGAGGCCGGAGACATACGCGTAGCCAAAGCCGCCTTTCGCCTCGGGGCACGCGATCAAAGCGGGATCACTTGTGTATTTTGGCACCAGTAAGCCGAGTGGCTGTGCGGAACTCTGCGCGCCTTCCACTTTCGGAAATACGCCATCGTGTTCATTTGCATAAAGAGTGAGTGTGAGATGCAGCCTTCGCATATTTTCTGCGCAGAGCGTGAGCTTCTTCCCGCGCAGGTAGGATGCAGTCGGCCCGACTGCGACGCTGTAGAGCACCACAAGGATGAGCATCACGACGAGCAACTCGACAAAAGCAAAAGCTGATTCGCGGCGAAACGCAGACATAAACTGAGAGTAGCACCTTCAGTGCCTTGAATTGGACGTTGAGCCGGAACGACAACCCCGCTAGCAATTGCGCCAACATGCCGAACGCAAAAGAACAGCCATCGCAGGAACACACCTTTGAAACCGCCCTCGGGCAGCTCGAAAAGATCGTGAGCGATATGGAGTCCGACGACATGCCGCTCGAACAAATGCTCGTTGCCTACGAAGAAGGCACGAAGCTCGTGAAAGTCTGCCAGCAAAAGCTCGGCGAAGCGGAGAAGAAGATCGAAATCATCCAGCGGCGCGCAGCAGCCGATCCCGAACTGAAAGAATTTGACCCAGCGGCCAAAACTACGGCCAAAGGAGTCGCTCTTTTCTAAAGAGCACCGTTTTTCCCATCCTCATCCTACTTTGTAATGTCCGATAAAATCCTGTCGAAAATCAACTCCCCCGCAGACGTCAAAGCCCTGCCCGAATCCGTGCTGCCGCAACTCGCTGAAGAAGTGCGCGCAGAACTCATCGGCGTGCTTTCCGAAGAAAACCCGAAATCCGTAGGCGGTCACCTCGGCCCGAATCTCGGCGTCGTCGAACTGACCATTGCGCTGCATCGCGTCTTCGATACGCCTGCGGACAAGTTCGTCTTCGATGTTTCGCATCAGGGCTACGTTCACAAAATTCTCACTGGTCGCCGCGAGCGCTTCAACACAATGCGGCAATACGAAGGGCTGAACGGCTTTCTCCTTCGCACCGAGAGCGAGCACGATTGCTACGGAGCCGGTCACGCAGGCACCGCGCTGAGTGCTGCGCTCGGTTTTGCCGTCGCGCGCGACATGCGCGGTGGAGACAACCACGTCGTTTGCATCGCAGGCGACGCCGCATTCACCTGCGGCGTCAGTTTCGAGGGACTGAACAACGCCGCCGAACAGACCAAGCGTCTCATCGTCATCCTCAACGACAACGAGTGGAGCATAGACCGCAACGTCGGCGCGATGGCGCGCTACTTCAGCCGCATCGCAACGAACAAAAACTACACGTGGCTCCACGACCGCGCTGCTGAGTTGGTTGAAAAAGTCCTCGGCAAGCGCGTGAAGGATTTCGCCCACCGCGTCGAAACCAGCGTGAAGGGACTCATCGCTCCGAGCGTGCTTTTTGAAGACCTCGGCTGGCGCTATTACGGTCCGATTGACGGACACGATCTCCCCACGCTCATGCGCACGCTGGAATTCCTAAAAAAACAGGACGAGCCAGTCATCCTCCACATCAAGACCATCAAAGGTAAAGGCTATGCGCCCGCACTCGAACAACCACTGAAATTTCACGGGCTTGGCCGCTTCGAGCCGAAGACCGGTGCAACCAAGAGCACCTCTACGCCGACCTACTCCGAATTGTTCGGTAAGACGCTCTCGAAGTTTGCAGACTCGAACAACAAGCTCGTCGCCATCACCGGTGCGATGCCCAGCGGCACCGGCCTCATCTCCTTCGCAAAAGATCACCCCGACCGCTATTTCGACGTCGGCATCGCCGAGGAACACGCCGCGCTTTTCGCCGCCGGCCTCGCGTGCGAAGGCTTCGCACCATTCCTCGCGATTTACTCCACCTTCATGCAGCGCGCCTACGACATGATCGTTCACGATATCGCGCTGCAAAATCTCTCCGTCCGCCTGTGTATGGATCGCGGCGGACTCAGCGGCGACGACGGCCCCACGCACCACGGCCTCTTTGACATCGGCTACCTCCGCCACATCCCAAACCTCGTCCACATGCAGCCCAAAGACGAAGACGAATTCTGCGACATGCTGTGGACGATGGCCAACCACCACACCGGCCCCATCGCCATTCGCTACCCCCGCGGCATCGGCACCGGCGTCGTGCCAAAAGAAACGCCGCGCTTGCTCGAAATCGGCAAAGGCGAAGTCGTCAAACACGGCAGCGTCCAGCCCACGCGCGTCGCCATCCTCGGCCTCGGCGGGATGTGTCAGATGGCGGAAGCCGCAGCAGCGTCGCTCGAAAAACAAGGCATCTCCACTGCCGTCATCAATCCCCGCTGGATCAAGCCGCTCGACACCACGCTCATCGAATTTTTCGCCCGCAGCGTGGACGTGCTTTGCACCATCGAGGACCACGTCGTCACGAATGGATTCGGCAGCGCCGTGCTCGAACACCTTTCCGAACAGCGGATCGCCACCCCTCTCGTCCGCATCGGCTGGCCCGATCAATTCATTGAGCACGGTGCCCCGGAAATCCTCCGCGCCAAGCACGGTCTCACCGCCGAGACTGTGGTCGCAAAAATTCTCGCCGCGCTGCCTGCGACGAAGGATGTTGCGAAGGGCGTAGCGTAATGACTCTCACAGCGACGCGTCTCCACACTTGCCATGCTCTTTATGCCCGCTAAAAACGCGCTCGTTTCCGCGAACTAAATTTTGATGAGCACACTCTTTTTGAAGCGATTTCTGAGCAACCCTTTTCAGGTCGCCTCCATCGTGCCAAGCTCCAAGGAACTCATCCGCCGGGTGTCGCGAAAACTGGACCACAGCGGCCCGCGCGTCATCGCCGAATACGGCCCCGGCGAAGGATGCCATACCCGCGAAATCGTCCGCAGGATGCACCCGGAGTCGCGCCTTCTGCTGTTTGAGTTGGATTCCGATCTTTGCGTGCATTTGCAAAAACAGTTCGCCGACGACAAGCGCGTGAGCGTCCACAATATGGACTGCGCGCGTCTGCCCGAAGTTCTCGCCGAGAAAGGGCTCACGCACTGCGACTATGTCGTCTCCGGGATTCCGTTCAGCATTTTGGAAAAGGCCAAGAAGCGCGAAATCCTTACCAACACGCACGCCGCGCTGAAACCCGAGCCGCACGCTGCGTTCGTAATTTACCAGGTGACGAACGAACTGCGCACGCGCGGCCACTGCGATCACTTCGCGCACGCCGAGAGCGAATGGTGCTTCATCAATCTCCCGCCGATGTTTGTGACCAAGTTTTTCAAGAACGCCAATGGTCACGCCGTGAATGGAAAAAACGGCCATCGCACGAACGGAAACGGCGCCCACTAGGAGCACGCGGCAGCGCGGCGATTTGTGCGGAAATGCGGGGTGTCGCACTTTTTTCTTCATCCTTTCCCCCGCTTCCTGCATCCCTCGTGCATGACTACACGCATTGAAAAAGACTCCATGGGCAACATGCAGGTGCCCGACGACGCACTCTACGGCGCATCCACACAGCGCGCCGTGCTCAATTTCCCGGTCTCCGGCTATCGCTTCGGGCGCGAATACATCCGCGCACTCGGCGCGGTGAAATGGTCCGCCGCGCAGACGAACCTCGAACTCGAAAAACTCCCCGCCCCGCTCGCCACGCACATCCTGCGCGCCGCCGAGGAAGTGATGGAGGGGAAACTCGACGCGCACTTTCCCATAGACATTTTCCAGACCGGCAGCGGCACCTCCACGAACATGAACGCCAACGAGGTCATCGCCAACCGCTGCTCGCAATACGCCGGCAAGCCCCTCGGCTCGCGCGACCCCGTGGACCCGAACAACCACGTGAACATGGGCCAGTCGTCCAACGACGTCATCCCCACCGCCATCCACGTCGCCGTCGCCGAGCAGCTCGCCAAGTCCGTCGCGCCCGCGCTGCAAAGCCTGCACGCCGCGCTTGAGAAAAAAGCGCACGAGTTTTGGGACATCATCAAAATCGGACGCACCCATCTCATGGACGCCACGCCCGTGCGGCTCGGCCAGGAATTCAGCGGCTATGCGCGCCAGTGCGAACTCGCCGTCGAGCGCACACAGCGCGCCATCGCAGCCGTTGCCGAGCTACCCATCGGCGGCACCGCCGTCGGCACCGGGCTAAACTGCCACCCCGACTTCTCCGGCATCGTCTGCCGCCATTTGAGCCGCATCACCGGCACCGAATTCCGCGAGGCAAAGGATCATTTCGAAGCGCAGAGCGCAAAGGACGGACTCGTCGAAGCCAGCGGCCATTTGAAAACCATCGCCGTCTCGCTTACCAAGATCGCCAACGACATCCGCTGGCTCGGCAGCGGCCCGCGCTGCGCCATTTCCGAAATCACCCTCCCCGAAACTCAGCCCGGCTCCAGCATCATGCCCGGCAAAGTGAACCCCGTGATGTGCGAAGCCGTCATGCAAGTCTGCGCCCGCATCATCGGCAACGACGCCACCGTCACATGGGCCGCCGCCATGCTCAGCAACTTCGAGTTGAACGTCGGCATGCCCGTCATCGCCCACGCCATCCTCGAAAGCTGCCGCCTCCTCACCAACGTCGCCGAAATCTTCCGCACCCGCTGCGTCGAAGGCATCAAAGCCAACAAGGAACACTGCAACGAACTCATCGAATTCAGCATGGCGATGGTCACCAGCCTCGTTCCGAAGATCGGCTACCTCGCCTCCGCCGAAATCGCCAAGGAAAGCGCCAAGACAGGCCGCACCGTCCGCGAACTCTGCATGGAAAAGAAAGTCCTCCCCGAAGCCGAACTCACCGCCGCCCTCGATCCCATCGAAATGACCAAACCCGGCGGCGAAGGCGCGGCAGGCGGGTAGGTGGGGAAATGGCAGACCTCAAAAGCGAAATGGCAAAAGCCAATATCCCACTGCCCTCCCTTTTCGAGGGCAGGTAAAGATTTCCTAAACTCGCGCTTGCCAAACGGGAGGGAGTCCGCCAATTTCCGCGCCCTTTTCCGCAAAACTTATACCGACCACATGTCTACAGAATTGATGACCGAACTGCTTGAAGCTGGAGTCCACTTTGGCCACCAGACCAAACGCTGGAACCCAAAGATGAAGCCGTTCATCTTCGAGAAGAAGAACCAAATTTATATCATTAACCTTGGGGAGACTGTCCGTCAGCTCAACAGCGCATGTGATTTCCTCGCCAATGTCGCCGCCAAGAATGGCAAGATCCTTTTCGTCGGCTGCAAAAAGCAGGCGCAGGAAGCCGTGAAGGAAGCCGCGACCGCTTGCGGCCAATACTACGTGAACCAGCGCTGGCTCGGCGGCACACTCACCAATCTCAAGACCATCCGCCAGAGCATCGCCCGGCTGAACTGGATCGAGAACATGGAGAAGTCGCCCGACTATGCGAAGATGGGCAAGCAGGAGATTTCCGCCGTCCGTCGTGAAGGCGCGAAGTTGCTCCGCAACCTCGAAGGCATCCGCAGCATGGATCGTTATCCAGATGCGATCATCATCATTGATACCGCTCGCGAATTGAACGCCGTCGCCGAAGCCCGCCGCCTCGGTATTCCAATCGTGGCCATCGTGGATACAAATGCCGATCCCGAAGTGATTGATTACCCAATCGCCGGAAACGACGACGCCATCCGCTCCATCCGCGTCATTCTGCAAAAACTCGTGGACGCCATCGGCAGCAACAGCACCGTCGCTGCGAAGAAGGAGAGCGCGGAGCTTGCAGGCGTGGCCGAGTAGTCACTTTCCTAGTCTTTCAATGAGAGACGAGGGCCAACGCTCTCGTCTCTCTCTTTTTAAACCAACAACATCCTTACAAAATATATGACCACTGTGAACATTGATGCCAAACAAGTAGCCACACTCCGCGAAAAGACAGGTGCTGGTATATTGGACTGCCGCAAGGCACTCATGGAAACCAACGGCGAAATGGAAGCAGCCGTGGATCTTCTCCGAGCCAAGGGCACAGCCAGCGCTGCGAAGAAGGCAGGCCGTGCTGCGAACGAAGGTCTCATCGCTCAAGCAATCCTGCCCGGTTCCAAAGTCGGCGTTCTCGTGGAGGTGAACTGCGAGACGGATTTCGTCGCTAAAAACGAGAGCTTCCAAGCCATCACCGCTGGATGGGCCAAGGCACTCGCTGAAAATCACGCAACGGATCTGGAACCTTCGCGCATCGAGACCGTCGCAAAAATCGGTGAAAACATTCAGATTCGCCGCAACGCCCGCCTTGAAGTCAAAGGCAGTGGCGCAGTCGCTGCATACATCCACCTCGGTGGAAAAATCGGCGTCCTCCTCGAAGTGAGCGCAGGTAAAGACGAAACCGTAAATCACGACGACTTCAAACAGCTCGTTCGCGACATAACGCTGCACATCGCCGCTGCGAGCCCAGTCTGCCTCAATCGCAATGAGGTGCCAGCCACGCTCGTCGAGCGCGAACGCGCCATCTATCGCGAGCAAGCTCCGAAAGACAAACCAGCGGAGATGATCGAGAAGATCATTGATGGAAAAATGGGGAAATTCTACGCGGGCGCTTGCTTGTTGGAGCAGGGTTTCGTGAAGAATCCCGAGCAGACCATCACCGCTCTCGTCGCAGCGACGTCGAAGAACCTCGGCGACATCATCGAGATTCGCGCCTTCGTCCGCTATCAAGTTGGCGAAGAAATCGCTGCGTAGTCCGTCTCATCAAACGAGACCCGAAGGCCTGACGAAAATTTGCTACTGGCTAATCGCCGGCAGCCTACCGCGTTTTTGAGCACGTAAGGCCTGCATCAGGCGCAGAGCACTCATTCGGAACAGCAAAAGCTTTTCGTGCCTTTTCCCGTTCCTTGTGGCAAAGACAACGCCCGTTTTTTCACATGGACGCACAACTTGACCAACTCCGCGACGAAGCCATCGCCGCAATTGCAGCCGCCGCCGATGAAACCGCGCTCGATCTCGCGCGTGTGAAATTTCTCGGCCAGCAAGGCACTCTCACGACGCTCAGCAAGGGGATGAAGGATCTTTCCAAAGAGGACAAACCGCGCATCGGCAAACTGCTCAATGATGTGCGCAACGTCGTCACCGCCGCGCTCGATACACGCAAAGCCGCGCTGCTCGCGGATGCGGACAAGGCTGCGTTCGCCGGCGTGGATGTGACGCTGCCGGGCACTGCGACTTCGTTTGCTGGAAAAGGATCGCTGCATCCGATTACGCAGCTTTTGGATCGCACGACGGCAATTTTCCGCCGGATGGGTTTCGCGCTCGCCGACGGGCCGGACATCGAGACCGAGTGGCATTGCTTCGACGCGCTGAACACGCCCGCCGACCACCCCGCGCGCAACGAGCAGGATACTTTCTATTTCGCCGATGGCCGTCTGCTGCGCACGCACACGAGCACCGTGCAGATTCGCACGATGGAAAAAGCAGCCCCGCCCGTGCGCATCATCGCGCCTGGTGCTGCGTATCGCCGTGACGAAATTGATGCGACGCACCTCGCGCAATTCACGCAGATGGAGGGGCTTTATGTGGACGAGGGAGTTTCCGTCGCGGACTTGAAAGGAACGCTGGAGTTTTTCTTTCGCGAGCTTTTCGGCAACGACGCGAAGTTCCGCTTCCGTCCGCACTTTTTCCCATTCACCGAGCCGAGCTACGAAGTGGACATCAAAACATCCATGCTCGGTGCAACCGACCGCTGGCTGGAAATCGCCGGTTGCGGCATGGTGGATCCCGCCGTGCTCGAAGCCGTGAACACCAAGCGCGGAGACCGTGCATTTGACCCGGAGAAATACACCGGCTTCGCGTTCGGCTTCGGTTTGGATCGTCTCGCGATGATCATGAGCGGCACCCCGGACATCCGCTACTTCACCAACAACGACCAGCGCTTCCTAGCTCAGTTTTAATCTCATGAAAGTCTCACTCAACTGGCTCCGCGAACTTGTCGACCTCCCGCCGACCGTGCCTGCGCTTGTGGATTTACTCACGATGGCTGGCGTCGAGGTCGAAGGCATTGCGCGCACTGGCTGCGATATTGCCAACGTAGTTGTCGCGAAGATTTCGGAATCCATCCAGCACCCAAACGCTGACCGCCTCAGCGTCTGCACCGTGGACGACGGCAGCGGCACACCGCGCCAGATCGTATGCGGAGCGAAGAACTTCAAGGTCGGCGACAAAGTCCCGTGCGCATTGCCGGGCGCGGAGTTGCCGGGCGATTTCAAAATCAAAGCCGGCAAGCTGCGTGGAGTGGACAGTAACGGGATGCTCTGCTCGGCAAAGGAACTGCAACTCGCAGAGGACGCTGACGGACTACTGATCCTGCCACCGGATGCGCGCATCGGTGCTCCGATAGGCGAGTTGTTCCCCGGCGATACGGTGCTGGATTTGGAAATCACTCCGAACCGACCCGACCTGCTGAGCCACGCAGGCATTGCTCGAGAAATTGGAACACTGACTGGCAAAACACCGAAGTGGCCCTCATGGGAAAAAATTGAGGCGCTAAATGAGAAGCCACTGAAAGTTTCCATTGAGACCGATTCACCGTGTTACTATTCTGCGTCTTTGATCAAGGGGACAAAGGTTGGCCCTAGTCCTGACTGGTTACGAACCAAACTTGAAAGCATCGGGCTGCGTTCAATTAACAATGCAGTGGACGTTACGAATTATGTGATGATGCTCGCCGGGCAACCTGCGCATATCTTTGACGCAGCGAAAGTCGAAGGAGGGATCCGCGTCCGTCTTGCGAATGAAAACGAGCAGTTCATTGCGTTGGACGGCAAAACCTACTCGCTAACACCAGATGATCTCGTCATAGCAGATGATGTGAAGGTTCTGGCGCTCGCCGGTGTAATGGGTGGTGAAGAGACAGGGGTTACGGAAACAACGAGCGACATCATTCTGGAAATCGCAAACTTTGAGCCAACTCGCATCCGGAAGACATCACGGCGACTAGGCTTGTCGAGCGATTCAAGCTATCGCTTCGAGCGCGGGGTAGATTGTGTTTTGTCTGCGGTAGCAACAGCATTCACAGGGCGTCTCATTGCCGAGCTTACCCAAGCTACGATGTTATATCGGAATTCCTCAGCAAACACTCACACTGGACTGAAGAAAGTGTTGGGCCAAGAAATACCCTCCATTCCGCTTCGTTCATCTCGCATCACTTTGTTGCTGGGAATCGAGGTTGCTGAGGATCGCATTGAGCAAATCCTCACTGGCTTCGGCTGTAGGAAAACCGCAGATGGCTGGCAGCCGCCGAGTTTCCGCGCCGACCTTGTGCGCGAGGTGGATTTGATTGAGGAAATCGCCCGCGTGGTTGGCATGGACGAAATCCCTGCGAAGACGACTGCACGCTTTGCAGGAGCCAGCGCCACGGATCGCAACTACGACCGTGCGATGACGCTGCGCCGTGCTTTTGTCGCGCAAGGTTTACACGAAGCCCGCAGCATCACGCTCGTGCCAGCGCAGCCGCTCGGGCTGGCCTATACGCAGACTGCGCCGGAGAGTCTCCAGCGTGTCAAAAACCCGATGAACGATGATCAGGTCGTTCTGCGTCCGCACTTGCTGCACGGATTACTCACAGCGGTGACGACGAATCTCCGCGCCGGTGGCACGAGTGTGCGACTGTTTGAAATCGGGCGCGTGTTTTCCACACGCCGGCCCGAGGAATTTCTTCATGCAGCCGTCGTCCTCAGCGGCCCGTTGACCGAGCGCACATGGCGGGCGGGCGAGGGACGCGCGGCGGATATTTTCGATCTGAAAAGCCAGCTTTCCGCCGTGCTTGGCGAAGGTGTCACTTTCAAATCGGACAGCAACCCCGCGCTCGCTCTTTCGCTCGTCATTGAGTTCGCAGGCAAGCCCGTGGGATTTGCAGGTCAGCTCTGGCCCGCCGATGCCCGTTCGCTCGATGCCACTGCGCCCGTTCTTTTCGCCGAGATTGATCTCACAGCGATGTGGAAATTGAGCGCACCGGATGTCGCGAAAAAATACCGTGAAATCCCGCGCTTTCCCGCGACCACGCGCGACATCGCGATGCTCGCGCCGCTTTCCCTCGCGCACGCAGAGGTCGAGCGCACACTCGTTTCTGCAAAGGAGCCGCTGCTCGCCGGCGTGGAACTGTTCGATGTTTTCACCGATGCCTCGGGTGTAAAAGTGCCCGCCGACAAAAAGTCGCTCGCATATTCGCTCACCTATCGCAGCCCTGAGCGCACGCTCACCGCAGACGAGGTGAACGCTGCGCACACGAAGCTCAAACAGCGACTCACCACGCAACTCGGAGTCGCGCTTCGTGAGTAAATAGCGGTCGTAAATCGCGAAGACAGCAACGCGGGCGCTTGCACTTCACGGCGTGCCAGCTAGTTTCCGCGCCCTTTCTATTATGAGTAAGAACCTGCATGTAGCCATTGTTGGAGCCACTGGAGCCGTCGGAGTCGAGATGATGAAGACTCTTGAGAAGCGCAATTTCCCTGTGGGGAAATTGACACTGCTCGCGTCGGCGAAATCGGCGGGCAAGCGGCTGCCATTCAAGGGCGGCGAGGTGGTCATTGAGGAGCTAACCGAAAAATCTTTTGCTGGTGTGGACGTCGCGCTTTTCAGCGCAGGCGGTTCGATATCCAAGCAGTTCGCGCCTTTCGCCACACAGGCGGGTGCGGTCGTCGTGGATAATTCCTCGGCATTTCGCATGGATGCCGACGTGCCGCTCGTGGTGCCTGAAATCAACGGCGCAGATGTGAAGGCGAGCCGTGGCATCATCGCGAATCCCAACTGCACGACGGCGATTACACTCATGGCTTTGTGGCCGCTCCATCAAGCATTTGGTGTGAAGCGTGTCATCGCATCCAGCTATCAGGCGGTAAGCGGAACAGGCGCGCAGGCCATCGAGGAGTTGCGCGCGCAAGTCGCAGCAATTTCTGAAGGCCGCCCCGTGGTGTCGAAGGTGTATCCGCATCAGATCGCGTTCAATGTGCTCCCTCATGTGGATAGCTTCCTCGATAGCGGCTACACGAAGGAGGAGATGAAAATGCAGCATGAAGGGCGTCGCATCATGCACCATCCGTCGTTCCGCGCATCGGTGACTTGCGTGCGTGTGCCCGTGTATCGCGCGCACTCGGTTGCTGTCACAGCGGAGTTTGAAAAACCAATCAGCGTTGAAGCTGCACGCGCCGCACTCGCGAATGCTCCTGGCCTCGACATCGTGGACGATCCAAAGAGCAACACCTACCCGCTTCCGCTGAATGTGGCCGAGCGTGACAACTGTCAGGTTGGTCGCATCCGTATGGATTGCGCGTTGGATAACGCGCTCGCATTCTGGGTCGTGGGCGATCAGCTCCTCAAAGGCGCTGCGCTGAATGCGGTGCAGATCGCGGAGTTGCTGTAATTCGAGCGCGAAAGCTACGTCCGCGCTTTCTTCTGAAAAGAGAAAAGGGCTGGCGAGCTTTCGGGGAATGCTCGCCAGCCCTCGGAGGAGGAATTGGACTCTGCGGTCACGCTACACAGCCGCAGCTACTTGGCAACAATTGTTTCTGTCTCCGCGTTTCCACTGGGCGCGTTGAAGACGAGGCCGTCTTTCGTAGCGCTCACGCTGGCTGTGTCGCCTGATTTGATCGTGCCTTTGAGCAACTCCTCGGCGAGCGGGTCTTCGATATATTTTTCCACCGCACGACGGAGCGGACGCGCGCCGTATGCAGGGTCGTAGCCTTTTTCGATGAGGAAATCGCGCGCGCCGTCGTCGAGCACGAGCTTGATGTTTTTCTGGCGGACGCGCTCGGTGAGTTTGGCGACTTCGAGATCCACGATCTTGTGCAGGTCTTCTTTCGCGAGCTGGTGGAAGACGATGAGGTCGTCAAAGCGATTGATGAACTCGGGCTTGAGCATCTTTTTCGCCTCAACCATGACCTTGCTTTTCAGCGCGTCGTAGCTGCCATCTTCCTTCGTGGCACCGAAGCCCATGCTGGTGCGCTTCATCTGCTCCGCGCCGATGTTGGTCGTGAGGATGATGATGGTGTTGCGGAAATCAATTTTGCGTCCGAGCGCGTCGGTGAGCTTGCCCTCTTCCAGCACTTGCAGGAGCAGGTGAAGGACGTTCGGGTGCGCTTTTTCGATCTCGTCGAACAGCACGACGGAATATGGACGACGGCGGACCTGCTCCGTGAGCTGACCGCCCTCTTCGTGACCGATGTATCCGGGAGGCGAACCGACGAGGCGCGAGATGGTGTGCTCTTCGCGGTATTCGCTCATGTCAATTTGGATGAGCGAGTCGCGATCGCCGAACATGTATTCGGCGAGCGTCTGCGCGAGGTAGGTTTTGCCGACGCCTGTCGGGCCGAGGAAGATGAACGCACCAATCGGGCGGCGCGGGTCTTTGAGATCAGCACGCGAGCGGCGCAGCGCTTTTGCGACAGCGACGACTGCTTCGCTCTGGCCGATGACCTTGTCGCGCAGTTCGCCTTCCATGCGCAGAAGTTTTTCGTTGTCCGCCTGCTCCATGCGATGGAGCGGAACGCCGGTCCATTTGGCGACGACGACGCGCATATCGTCCTCGGTGACGACGATGTCTTTTTCTTCGCGCTTCTTTTCCCAGTCTTTGATCACGGCGTCTTTGCGATCCTTCGCCTGCTTCTCCGTGTCGCGGAGCGCGGCGGCTTTTTCAAAGTCCTGCGCTTTGATCGCGCCTTCTTTTTGCGCCTTGATGGCTTCGATTTCTTTTTCGATGTCCTTGATGTCCGGCGGGCGGGTCATCGAGGCGATGCGGGCGCGGGAGCCGGCTTCGTCCATCACGTCAATCGCCTTGTCCGGCAGGAAGCGGCCCGTGAGGTAGCGGTCGCTCAGCTCGGCGGCGGCTTGCAGCGCTTCGTCGGTGATGCGCGCCTTGTGGTGCGCTTCGTATTTGTGGCGGATGCCTTTCAAAATGAGCACGGTGTCCGCGACGCTCGGCGCTTCCACTTTCACCTGCTGGAAGCGGCGTTCGAGTGCGGCGTCCTTCTCGATGTGTTTGCGGAATTCGTTGAGCGTGGTTGCGCCGACGCACTGCAATTCACCGCGTGAAAGCGCGGGTTTGATGATGTTGCTCGCATCCATCGCGCCTTCGGCACTGCCTGCGCCGACGATGGTGTGTAGCTCATCAATGAAGAGGATGACGTTTTTCGTGCGGCGGATTTCGTCCATCACGGCCTTGATGCGCTCCTCGAACTGGCCGCGATATTTCGTGCCGGCGACCATGAGGGCGAGGTCGAGTGTGATGACTTTTTTGTCGCGCAAAAGCTCGGGCACGTTGCCGGATGCGATTTCCTGCGCGAGACCTTCGACGATTGCGGTTTTGCCGACGCCTGCTTCGCCGATGAGCACGGGATTATTCTTCGTGCGGCGGCAGAGGATTTGGATGACGCGCTCGATTTCGTTCGCACGACCGATCACAGGATCCATGTCGCCTTTTTTCGCCAGCTCCGTGAGGTCGCGACCAAAAGCGCGCAGTGCAGGCGTCTTGCCGTCTTTTTTGCTGCCACCGGTTGGAGCTTCCTGCGGAGCATCCTGCTCGCCTTCCGGCGGAGCGAAATTCGGATCGAGTTCCTTGAGGATTTCATTGCGCGTGCGCTCGATGTCCACTTCGAGATTTTTCAACACGCGTGCAGCCACGCCTTCTCCCTCGCGCAGCAAGCCGAGCAGGATGTGCTCGGTGCCGACGTAGGAATGGCTCAGTGCCTTGGCCTCTTTGCCGGCGAGCGCGAGCACCTTCTTCACGCGTGGCGTGTAAGGAATGTTGCCGACCATTTTCTGATCCGGCCCGCTGCCGACTTGCTTCTCGACTTCCATGCGGACGGTTTCGAGATCGAGGCCCATCTTTTGCAGCACATTTACCGCGACGCCCTGGCCCAGCTGGATGAGCCCGCGCAGACGATGCTCGGTGCCCACGTAGTTGTGGTTGAAACGGTCGGCTTCTTTTCTGGCCAGAGCCAGAACTTGCTGCGCGCGCGGCGTGAAGTTGTTCATCATGGTCGTCTTTAAGCTATCCCCATACCTTCGCCAGCGGGCTTCGCACAATGCGCAGTTCGCAGCGCGGCATCAGAGATTGGAGTCACATTGCAGCCTCTCGCGCAGATGTGCAAGGTGCGACATTGCGTCGCGTGCGATTATTTTTCTGGCGCAGCCTCCGGGTGAAAGTGACGCGCCCAAGTCTTGCCAGCGCACACTTTCAGTGCGAAACACAGCGCGCATGAAAACGCTCACTTTCCTTGCCGCTCTCATCTTCGCACTGACATCGCATCTTCACGCCGAGGGTGGGTCGGTGCGCCTCGATGTGGTGCAAAATGTGAAAAGCCACGGCGGCGGTGGAAATGGCGCGACTACCCAATCACGCACCCTCGTCATTACGTTGAACAACACTTCTAAAGCCCAGATGGACAACCTCACCGTAAAATATTGGTTCTTCACCCGCGACGTAAAGGGTGGCGGCAACCTCAGCGTCCACAAGAGCGGTGAAGCCAAAGTTTCACTGCCACCAGTCGGCAGGCAGGTTCTCACGACGGAAAATGTCACCAGCACCTACACGTCACAGCACAACGAAGTGACCGGAACACAGGTGCGCGCTGCGAACGGGCAACAGTTCAACGTGCCACAGGTCAGAACAGTCGAAGCCTCCGGCAAAAGAATCGTCGCCCATGCCGTGCGGGTTTTCGACGGGGAGAAAATCGTCGGCGAATACTATAGCGAATATAGTCTCCGGCAGAAAATGGGTGTCCCGCCGCCAGAAAAGTCTCCCGAGAAATAGCCACTACTGCGCTGCCAGCGTATTCAGTCCACCGTGGCGCTGGATGATGATGCCCCGCGCGATAGCCTCCGCGAAACGCTCATGCCATGCACCACTTGCGCAGCGCGAGCCTTCACCGGGATTCGAGAGAAAGCCACATTCCACGAGCACCGCAGGATATTGCGCCTTTCTCAGCACGCGGAAATTCGCCGTGCGGACGCCCCGGTTCACCGTGCCCGGCAGCGCGATGATTTGATTGAGAATATTTTGCGCTATCCGTGCCGAGCAGCGTGATTTGTAATACACCTCCGACCCGCGCGCGGAGCGCTTCGGCGAATGGTTAAAGTGGATGCTCACAAAGATCGTGTTGTCCTGCCGGTTCGAGATCGCAGCGCGTCTGTCGAGCGGGATGAACGTATCGTCCCTCCGCGTCATCACCGTGCGAAACCCCGCTGCCTCCAGCTTCGGCTGCAAGCGCATCGCCGTATTCAGAGCATTATCCTTTTCCCGTCCGCCCCAGCGCGAAGTCGCCCCGTTGTCGTGCCCACCGTGTCCCGCATCAATCACCACACAGGTAAAACTCCGGCTCGTATCCTTCACACTCCCCGCGCAGCCAGTCATCCAGAACGCTACGGTCAGCAGTAAAAAAAAACCGCAGCCAGCCACCATCTGCGTTCGTAGTCCGGGCGGTCTTCGTGGTGTTTTTCATATACGGATTCACTCTGTGAAAATGTGCTGCCCTTGTCTTTGCAGTAACGCCACTCTGTCAAGCCACTGTGCCACAGTTGCTGGCTCATTTGAGCCACGAAGCGCACCAAAGAAGATGACCGTAAAGTGGTCGGGCTGGTGGGATTCGAACCCACGGCCTCTTCGACCCGAACGAAGCGCTCTACCAAGCTGAGCCACAGCCCGTATCAACCACCCTGTCGGCAACCAGACCGCACAGCTCACGCCGCGCGTGCGTCCGACAAAGTTCGGAGGAGGTGACCATAATGGGTTCTCCGGCGCAGGAAAGGCTCATCTATAATTTTTTACCCCCCCCCAGCGGCGCTCAGACCACACTCCGTGCAGCTCCATGATTGCTACCTGCCACCCGTATCCCGAAGAGCAGCGGCCATCCCCAGAAGCGCCTCCATCAACTTGGGCGCGGCCTGCACCTCCAAGTAGTTGGTTCCTGGCCAGGTTTCGTACCCGCCGAGCTCAAAGTGGCGCGGCGTTGGCAGGTACCCGTAATACCCACCAGCAAGCTCCACCATGAACGAGTGCGCGAATGGGCTGCGCCGCTTGAACTCCAAACCTGTCTCCGAAAAAGTCTCGCAAGGCGAAGTGCCGATGCAGATGTCCCCGATGCGAAGAACCTGGGCAGGCGCCTTCGCCTCCGGCGACGCATTGGCGAGTCGCTGGACGCGCCCCGCGTAAATCACCGGCAACGAATTGCGGGTCTCAGCGGTAGCCGCTGCCTCGGTTTTCGCGGCCCACTGCAAAAGCTCCGCATCCACCGAGCGCCACCGCACGGGGAGAACCTGCTGCCTCGCATCAAGCTTCGCTGTTTTCTTCCACTCCACTTTGGACA
>JBEIQV010000046.1:0-15250 GCA_040376335.1 Verrucomicrobiia bacterium
AGCAGCGGTGGTTTCTGCGTGTGCGGAGATGACGGTGGTCGTGGCGAGGATGAGTGCGAAGAGAGTTTTCATAGCGCGTCGAGGATTGGTAAATGCGGGTAATTTGCAAGGCCGGGCTGGCTACGGCTTGAGCACCACGACTGGGGAATTCACGCAGCCGTCGCGTTTGTCGGCTCCGTTGATGACGTAGGCGGTGACTCCGGCGGGGACGGGCTTGGTGGAGACGACTTCATCTTTTCCCACGGTGCAGGGGATGCCCGCCCATTTGCGATCCTTCCACTGTCCGCCGCCGTTGGTGAATGAGAGCGTCGCGTTCTTCACCTCGCCGACGAACTTCACGTGAACGAGCCCGTCCTTCGCGTCCACCTGCGGGGTGGCGAAGTGCGGGACAGCCGGGCCGCCTTTCACGATGCTGTCGGCGAAGGCGTAAATCTCCCACACTTCTTCCCAGCCGAAGCCGTGTCCGTGAATCAGCCATGGGCGGATGCACAGCGTGCTCGGGCCGGCGGTGGTCATCGCCGATTTGCCGAAAAGATCCACGGGGAAGACCGGCTCGGTGTAGGAACTCACCCACAGCATCGGCATCTTTGCGTAGGGCAAATGCGCCGACGGGTCCCACTTCGCGTTGTAGATGGCGTATTGCTCGGGGGTCATGTCGTGTTTGTGAATGTAGCCGCCACCATAGACGGGGATGACAAATGCGAAGCGCGAATCCACACCCGCCACGGCGCTCACCGTCGTCCCGCCCCACGAAATCCCCGTGAGGCCGATTTTCTTCGGGTTGATTTCCGGAAAGGAGCGCAGCAGCGAGTTGGCGCGAATCACATCGGCCACCGCATGGTAAAACCACTGCTCCTTGTCCGGCAGCGCGATGTCGCCGAACCACCCATTACGCTTCGGCCCCGCGTTCTCGTGTCCTTGGTCTGGCGGAAAATTTCCCTCCACTCCGAAAAACTTCCCACCCGGCAAATGCCCCTCCAAATCCATCGCGATGGCCGCATAGCCGCGCTTGTTCCACTCCCGCACCCACGCTGGGAACGCCGTCCCGCCGCCGCCATGCGCGCACACCACCGCAGGCCAGCCGCCCTCCGGCGCTTTCCCCTCCGGCGCGGCGTAGTAGGCAAACACCCAAGTCGGCTTCCCCTTGTATTCCAGCCCCTCGTAGAAAAATGACTTCATCCCCTTGGCCGGACGCTCCGCCGTGGGGTGAGTCGCCGGCGTCTTCGCCAACGCCATCCCATCCCACGGAATCACGCGCTTTGCCGGCTTGGCCGCCGGAGCCTGGGCAAAGGTGGTCGTTGCAATGAGCGAAGCGGCGAGCGCGATTAGGGAAGCGATTTTCATGAGAATGATGTTGATGGCTGTCGTGCGAGAAGGCGGCGAGTAAGTGCGAAACTCTGTCGCTTCACAAGCGCGATGGCGTCTTTGTCGCGCGCCACGTCCGCCGACATGACTTTCCTATTGTCTCCCCATTTTCCTCAAGGTTCGCGCAAAGCGAAGACCTCGACGCCAGCGCCGCGACGGAACGCGAAGACGCGGCCATCACTTGCGCGGTGAACGCTCCATGCGGCGCGTTCGTTTTCTGGTGGAGCCCATAGGATGAGTCCTTTTGCATCGCGCAGTTCGCTTTTGGATTCCGTGGGTGGCGGCATCTCGCCCAGTTGCTCGACACACGTGGCGTTCTTATCGCGAATACGCCAGCGCAGGCCGCCCAGCGCTATGTTGAGAGGATCGGCGGCGTCCACATGCAGTGTCGCTGCATCCAGCGGGCCGAAGATTTCGCGGATAAGCGTCCCATCCCTGCCCTCGGTTTTCCACACGGTGAAACGGCCAAAATGTTCATCACCTTCCGCGACCCAGAGTTGGCCGGTTGCATCTACAGCCAGCGCACGGATGTCGCGCAGCGCTTCGGCTTTCCAAGGGCCGGGGCCGGTGCGACCCCCGCTTTTTCCCACGCTGGTGGTGAAGTTTTCAGCTTCCTCCGCAGACCGGAGTTGGACTTGGTGATGCGGCGCACCGAGCGCGGTGTAGATGGTGAGCTTGAAAGTCTTCATGGCATCGCCGGTGAGCGTGAGAGCCGTGACACGTTCGTGTTCCTGAAGCCATGTTGTCGTGCTTGTAATTACCCACGGCGGTTCGTGCTCCATGAGAAAATATGCGAGTCCATTTCCCGCCATGGCAGCAACGCCGAAATCTATTGGCCGCTCCAATCCCGTTTGCGGATCGCGCAGTGGCGTAGTGGAAAAGGACATTTGCCCCGGCTGGGGAGCGGTGAGCGTAGTGAGGTAGGCACCTGTTTTTGCATCGAGCACGGCGACGAATTCCGCAGCGGCGAAGGTCACATAGAGCCGGCCGTTACCCGCCGCGATCCAATCAGCGTGAACGTGCTTCGTTTTGTCATCACCCCAGAGCGAAGCGATCATCAGATCGCTCTCTGTTCTTCCCTCCCACGGGAGCGGCGCGCCCGTCGCTGCATCGAGGCGGTAAAGTTTGGTGCCATCTGCGTCAGCGAGCACAAAGACCGTGCCACCATCCGCTGCGAGCGAGCGCACACCGCTCAGTTGCGGCCCGTGATGATGCCCCCAGAGGGCGCGTCCGCCCGGGTCGCACGCCACAATTTCGTGCCCTGCACGCGCTGCACGCCACCCGAGGAAAACAGCACGCTCACCTGCTGCCACCGCACACGGCGGGCCCGCGTCACCGCCTGCGAACTTGCCACCGAGCCCCGCACCGATGGTGGCGAGCGGCTCAAGTTGCATCGGTTGCGGTGATTTGCGCGAGCAAGCGGAAATCACGAAAACAAACGCAACGACTAGGAAGCGATACATCGCCAGATTTTTTCGCGGCCAATTCCAACCAACGCCAGCTTAAAGAACTGACTCATCCCGCTCCGAAAAACAGGCAGCTAAATTTTAGGGCTCCGTGCCCTAAAGCGAGGCCCGACTATTTTTGCAGGGAAATAGGACGCGCAATCTGTCTTTCCCAAGTTCCCTGAAAATAGCCCAGCACTTCAGTGCTGGGAACCCCGCCCACCCAAGCCAAAAAGTCCCGCAGGGACGAAAGAACTGTTGCCACGCGCCGCCGCGCGTGCCCTGCGGGCTGCCTAGCTGTTTGTGCCTCCCTCCTCCGCCCACGGCACCATCTGCGCTCACGCTCCGATTCGCTCCGCTCGGTTCTGCCGTCCCTGCCGGGACTTTGCCCCGATCCCCCCGCCTTTTCCCAGCCATAAATGGCTGGGCTATTGTCACTCCTGCTTAGTCAGCAAAACCGGATTGGCATGGTCTATTTTTTGATGACGACCAGTTCGGAGGCGGCGTGGTTGTTACCGCAGTGCAAATCTGTCCCTTGTTCCCACCCTACTTCCTCCTCAAAATCAAATAATCAGCCAATCACTGTAGAAATATGAATTTGGGATACCACATTCCTTCATCAGCATCATGGCGGGAGTATCTGCCACAACGTATCCGTTTTCAATCACGCAGAAGCAGGCGGGGGATTTTGGGAGCTTCGATGACTTCAACGGTATCGGCCTTCCAAAAACCTCATTGCAGCTGATTTCTCCGCCTCCATATATCTGCGCCGATTTCCGATCAATCGCCTCCACTGCATTGTAAATGTAGAGTGCCACCATGTCTTTCCACGAGCCATCCAGATCGCCAGACAAATTCAAGCACTGCATACTGTTCGGAAGGCGCTCGCAGAGTAATTCACCCACCGTCCTTCGACAAATAATCAGGTTTCCACACACATAAACATCCGGCAAGACTCCGGGCTGCAAAATGCTAACGGAAATCCCCCAACCTTTCGGTGCCGGAATACGTCCTCCGGTTAGCAAAAGGTAAGTGTTTTCAGTAATCGCTGGAGCATTGCAGTCGCTGGGAACAAAGTTCAAGGAAAGCAGTGGAGCTGCAGAAACAACGGAATCCAGATTTGTCAGGTGCCAATAGTCCGTCATGAATCAATTGGGAACTATGGGGAACTAGGAGCAGATTTTCCGCCTTACTTTTTAATGACGACCAGTTCGGAGGCGGCGTGGTTGTTTCTGCCGCCGCCGACGGTGCGGAAGCCGTAGATGAAGTAGCCGGTGGCGTTGCCGGGGATGGGGGCTTTGGAGACGAGTTCGCCTTTATCCATGTTGCACTGGATGAATGCCCATTTGCGGTCTTTCCACAGTCCGCCGCCGGTGGTGACATAGACCCATGCTTCGGTGAATTCGCCGGTGTATTTGGCGCGGACGACGCTGCCGCCGGTGGCTGGCTCGGGGCGTTCGACTTTTGGCAGGGCGGGGCCGCCTTTTACGATGTTGTCTGCGAAGGTGTAGATTTCGGGGGCGTCTTCCCAGCCGTTGCCGTGGCCGTGGGCGAGGAAGGGGCGCAGGCAGAGGCTGCTGGGCCCGGCGGTGAGCTTTGAGGATCTGGAGAAGATGTCTATTTGGAAGACGGGGTCGGCGACGCCGGTGACCCAGAGGGTGGGCATTTTGGCGAAGGGGAGGTGGGCGGAGGGGTCCCACTTGGTGCGGTAGTCGGCGAACTGGGCGTCGGTCATGTTTTTGGGCGGGAACCATGTGCTGAGGCCGGGGTTGTCGCTTTCGTGGATGTAGCCGCAGCCATAAATCGGGATGACGAAGGCGAAGCGCGAATCAATCCCGGCGACGGCGCTGACGGTGGTGCCGCCCCACGAGATGCCGGTGAGGCCGATTTTCTTGGGGTTGATTTCGGGGAAGGAGCGGAGGAGGGAATTGGCGCGGATGACGTCGGCGATGGCGTGGTAAAACCACTGCTCCTTGTCGGGCAGGGCGCGGTCGCCGAACCAGTCAATACGCGAAGGACCGGCGTTTGGGTGCGCAGCTCCGAGCGGTGCATTTCCTTCCATGCCGTGGTCTTTTCCGCCGGGCAGATGCCCCTCCAAATCCATGGCGATTGCCGCGTAGCCGTGATTGTTCCAAGTCCGCACCCAGTTCGGATACGCCGTGCCGCCGCCGCCATGCGCGCAGACGACCGCCGGCCAGCCGCCCTCCGGTGGTTTGCCCTCCGGCGCGGCGTAGTAGGCAAAGACCCACGTCGGCTTTCCCTTGTAGTCCGCGCCTTCGTAGAAAAATGACTTCATCCCTTTCGCCGGGCGATCGGTCGTCTCGTGCATCGCCGGTGGTTTTGAAAGCGCAAGTCCGTCCCAAACCACCACGCGCTGCGCGGGCTTGGCCTCCGGTGCCTGGGCGAAATTGGTTGCTGGAATGAGCGAGGCGGCGAGTGCGATGACGACGGGAAGTTTCATGGTGTTTGTGTGTGGATGCTGGCGATCACGATGGAAATGCCAAGGGCGAGAGCATCATAATCCACGAAGGTGGACAAGTCTTTGTCTGTGCTGCCGAAATGGCAGGAGGGCAATTCATGCTCGCCAGGCTGGGGTTTTCAGCGGCAATTTTCCGTTCATGAAATCCATCACGGAGGGAGTCACTGTTGTCGAACACCCGCTCGTGCGTGTGAAGCTGACGCGGTTGCGCGATGAGCGGACGGATCCGGGGGAATTCCGCGCGCTGCTGGCGGAGCTGGCGTTGCTTTTGACGATCGAGGCGACTTGCGAGCTTGCCACGCTTCCCTGCAAGGTGCGGACGCCGCTGGATGATTACGAAGGCGTGGCGCTGGCGAGGCCGATGGTGATTGTGCCGATTCTCCGGGCTGGTCTGGGGATGGTGGAGGGGATGCTGCGGGTGCTTTCTAACGCGAGCGTCGGGCACATCGGGATGAGGCGTGATGAAAAGACGCACCGGCCCACTTGCTACTATTTTAATATGCCGCCGGACTATGCGCAGGCGGACATCATCGTGGTGGACCCGATGCTGGCGACGGGGCACAGCGCGAGCGAGGCGATTGCAAAGCTGAAGGAGGGCGGGGCGAAGAGCATCCGGTTTCTGTGCGTGGTGAGTTGCCCGGAGGGGTTGGCGCAAATTCGCGGCGCGCACGCGGACGTTCCGGTTTTCACCGCAGCGGTGGATGAACGGCTGAATGAAAAGGCCTACATCGTCCCCGGCCTCGGAGATGCGGGCGACCGCTGCTTTGGGACGGTATAGTTATAAAAATCACCCCCAAACTTGGCATCGGCATTGCTATAACAAAAATGCTTTCCATATTTTCCATAATGCGAAAAGTGCCCGCATTATGAAATTGTCCCGTCTCTCGTTTGCTCTTTCCGCAGCCGTTCTGTGCTCCTTTGCACACACTCAAGCAGCGGTCTATGACCTCTCCACCAATTCGTCTGTTGCCGTGGACACCATTTACGGCACCGCGATTTTCCAGACTGACGCCACGAAGCCTGCTGGAAGCGGCTTCCTCGACAACAAAGGCGACATCTTTCTCACCGTGCACAATAACGGAACCGAGCAGGGCTATAATACGGGAGCGCAACCTGCGCCTTTCGATGTGCAGCGCGATGGCAATCGCTTCAATAACGGCCTCAAGCTTTCCGATCTCAGCATTGTGTCCGGCGCGGGCGGAAAAACCTACTTTGCGTTCCTCATTGATATCAATGAGCCGAACAGCGCGGACAAGAGCATGATTTCGCTCGATTCGCTGAAACTTTACACTTCGCAAACGGCGAACCAGAGCACGACCAATGTGGATTCCCTCGGCGTGAAGCGCTTTGACATGGATCTGCCAGCCGACAGCTACATCAAATACAACGACCTCAATTCCGGCAGCGGCGAGGGTGACATCATGTTCTTCATCCCAACGACTGCGTTCTTTCAGGACGGTTTCCTCGGGCAGGCAGCTGCGAGCATGAACGACTACGTGTATCTCTATGCGCAATTTGGCACAAACGTGGCCGCTGACACGCTGACGCAGGGTGGTTTCGAGGAGTTCTGGACTGTGAAAAACGTTCAGGCTGTTCCAGAGCCGAGCACTGTGTTGCCGCTCATCAGCGTTCTCGGTGCGGCCATCGGCATGAGCCGTCCGCGCAGCCGCCGTTCCTAGTCCGGCTTTACTGCTGGGGAACGAGCAAGCCCTCGATTTCGCGACGGAAGAGGGTGTCGGGATCGCCACTCGATCCCGCATAGACGATCTCGATCACCTGCTGTGTCAGGTTTCGTTCGCGACGCGCAACTGCTCGGAGAGATGCGGCACGTGTGTCCTCTTCTGGATGAATGTCCCCACTGTCCGCAGGGCTATTTTGCCAAAGGCAGAAATACACGTGGGCACGTTCGCTCTGCCGCGCAAAAGTCATCGCACGGAAAACCGCCCGACTGCCTGCGATTTGAATTTGAATAGGAGCGCGCTCTTCAGCGAGCGCCCAGCCCACTGCCGGGAGGCAATTTTCAGGACGGTGCAAACGCGCGAGGATGCGAGAGCGGCTTGTGCCCGCATCCCAGCGAAACGCGAAGGCCAGCCACTGTCCCGCATCGCTACTCCACGCCCCGGCTCGTGCGGAGTCGGCCTGCAACTGGGCGAGTGTATCGGCTGGCAGTTCGATTTTGCGAAAAGCCTCACGTTTTTCGGGAAATACGAAGCGCCATGCAGTCGGGCGATTGGTTTCGCCGGAGCGGAACCACATTTCCGTGCCCGCGATGACAAAGGTGAACCACACGGCCAATCCCAGCGAGAGAGAACCGCTGAGCTGTGCGGCCGGTTTAGTATTTTCCAAGAAATCCGGTTCACGGCGCCCGCGCAATAACAGCAACGCCGTCAACCAAAGCAGAACAAAACAGATCGTTAGCACCGTGAAGCCCGCAGGATCATGGTATTGCTCCACTGAGCTGATTCCCTCTGCCGCAGCCCGCCAAGCGAGAAAAAATGTGCGGCCGACATTGCATGCAAATGCCAGCACAACACCCGCACCGACGAGAGCAGCGCGACGCAATGCCTTGAAGCGATACATCTCGCCGAAAAACAGCGCCGCCATGAGCGACGCTTGAAGCGAGCGAACTCCACTGCACGCTTCGCTCACACCCAGTGGTCCGACTTTGAGCTGAATGAAGCTACCCATCGGCGCGGCGGCGATCCCGAATGCGTTCAGAAGATCGCACGTCACGATTGTCACAATATTCATCAACCCATGCACTGCGGGCTGCTCCAGCGCGCCGGGCCACGGTATGGAGGTGAGTATGAATGCCGTCGGAAATGCAAAATGGAGCGCCCATTTTTCTCCGCCTGCTGTGGCAAAAGTGCTCACCAGATACCCGATGACAACGACCGCGAGTGACCAATTAAGTAAACGCCAGTCGGGGTTTGGCTGTGCGATCAGCCACAGTGGGGCAAAAGCGTTTGCACACAAAATGAGCCCGCTTTTTCCCCAAAGCGCAGGCGCGGTGGGGTCGGGCCGCGAATGCCAGCGTCGCCAGCCGAGATAGAGGGCGAGCGGAGGGACCATCCAGCCGAAGCTGTATTGAGGGTTCGCCGACCAATGCGCACTCAGCAGCCAGCAGAGCAAAAGCCAGACAACAGCAGCGATGGCGGCGGGCAGGCGGTGAAACATGGTGGTGCGTTCTTGCTGCTATAATTACATGGAGCAAGCGAAGAACTGGCTCATTTATGCAATGTTCGGGCCATCTGGCCGTCCGTTTGCTATCGCAGTCACTGAATGAAGGAAAATGCCGCCGCTAATTTCTGGAGCAAAATCGCGCTTCAAATCGGAATCGTAGTCATCACGGTCGTCGTGCTCAGTGTGGGCGGCTGGAAGGGCTACAAGGTCTGGCAGGTCAACAGCCTGATTCGTCAGGCGCGCACGCATTTTGAAAAGAATGACTACCAGTCAGCGCTGATCGCCGGGCGTCGCGCTATCGAATTAAACCCGTCCTCCGAAGCGGCAACCCGCGTAATGGCCGACATCGTGGATCGCGTCGGAATTGCCGAGGCCGTCCATTGGCGTCGTCGAGTCGCAGAATTAAATCCCGGCTCCACGCCGGATACACTCGCCTGGGCGCGCACGGCGGTGAAATACGCAAATTTCTTGAGTGCTAAAAATGCATTGGATGCAGTGCCGCAGCCTGCGCGCGCGAATGCAAACTTTCAGCAACTGGCAGCAGGTGTGGCCGTGGGACTTGGGCGACCGCAGGATGCAGGGGCGTTTTTTGCGGAGGCCAGACGTCTTGAGCCGGGCAACGAGCAGCATCAATTCAATCACGCGCACTGGACACTGGAATTTGACCGCGATCCTGCGCGGCGCGGAGCTGCGGAGGCCGCCTTGCAGAAACTCACTGCATCCAGCCAGTTTTCGATTCATGCCCGCCGCGCGCTCGCAGGCTTAAAAATTGCGGGTGGAAAGTGGGAACCTGCGTTCGCGGAAAGCCAATTGTTGGTTACCGATGCAGCAGCCACGACTGCGGACCGATTGCAGCATCTCGATTTGCTGGAAAGGCTCAAAAATACCGAACTCGAAACTTTTCTCGCCACGACCCAAGCGGCTGCGAAAGACCCGCTCGCTGTAACTGCGGTCCTGCATTGGATGAACGAGCACGCGCGTGCCGACGCCGCGCTCGTCTGGGTCGCCTCTCTCGACAAAAAAATTACGGACGACCCGAACGTTGCGTCCGGAATTGCGGCTTGTCTCGACGCCGCAAAACAATGGGCGCGGTTGCGCGAGCACGCCAAGGCTGGCGTTTGGAAGGACAAGGAATTTCTCCGCTTCGCCTACCTTTCCCGTGCGCAACGCGAGTTGGGAGATTCGTTCAGCGCGGATAGCAATTGGGCCACGGCCACGAATGCAGCCCTCCGCGCTCAAGAGAGCACCGAACAACTTATCCTCCGCGCGAACCGCTGGGGATGGAGAAGTCAGGCGCGTGAGCTACTTTGGAGCGCATCGAACGGAATGTTTGCCAAATGGGCGCTCGAACGACTCGCGCGTCTTTACCAAGCCGAGCTGGACGCCGAGGGACTTTTGCGCGTTTCGACAAAACTCGCCGAGGTTGACGCCAAAAATGACGCCGCCCGCAACAACATCGCAGCGATTTTACTCCTACTCGGTCGTGATACAGAAAAGGCAACCGCGATGGCCGCTCAGCTTTTTGCAAAGCACCCGCAAAGCGCCGGGATCGCGTCCACTCACGCGCTCGCTCTGCATAAGGCCGGACGCTGCGCCGAGGCCCTTGCGTTGTTGGAAAAATTCCCGCCGGCACAACTTCGCGAACCGGCGATAGCATCAACATACGGCGTTCTCCTAGCATCCGCAGGGCGTTCCGAAGCACGGCAGATACTCGCCATCGCGGCAAAGGCACCGCTGCTTCCACAGGAACGACTGCTCGTAACTGAGGCGCTGAAAAAACTGAGCAATTAAACCGTCCGCAAACAGACTGCGACCGGGTTCCTATTTTCTCCGGGCACTTGAATAATAGTCGCGCAGACCCGCCACTACCGCGTCTGCATACTCGCGGAAAATAGAGCGGCGCATTTTCCCAGCCACCTCGCGCTCGCCTTCGTAATCGCCCGCCTGCACGCGTGCGTAAACCTCCTCGTGGTTCATTCGATACGGCTCCAGAAAAATTACCGGGCATTCGTAGAGACGGTTCGCGAGAAGATTGCGCGCCCACACAGCTTCGTTGGTGCCGACGCGCACGGCATTGCCTGTCGTGTAGGTGAAAGGCGGCAGGCCAGTCGCCTTCGCCAGTGCCTCGGCCATCGGGACGGCTGCGGCGAGTTCCTCCGCGTGGCTGCGGTTGAGGAGTTTGACGAGCATTTCGCAGCGCTGGTCGTCGAAGCGCAGTTCGCCTGCGCTGTAGCAGCCATGCACGAGCACATGCAGATCATTTCGCTGTGTAAAAACTGGCGCTGTGGGATCGCTCCAGTCGTCTGCGTTGAAATGAATGCACACCACCGCATCGGGTTTGAATTTCTCATTCACACGCCGCGCCCGCTCTCGGATTTCTGCGACGCGATAAAACAGCTTCTCCGCCTGCCATTGCACCGTTTGAGCCTTTTGCAGATCGCGAGGGCCGTCGTAATTTTCCCGCACATTCGTCACGCCGAGGAGTTCCAGTTCCTTCCTCGCCTGAGGGCGCAAACCATCCACCGTAAACGGCGAAGTCGGCGCGGATTTGCTGCGCACCATCATCACCTCTGCGCCCAGTGCGCGCGCTTGATCCGCCACGAGTTTGGCAACGAGCAACGTCATGTCGCCTTCCTGCACCGCCTTGTCGCCGGGACGTGCAAAAGACCTCTCCTCCATCAGCCCCCAAGCCCCGCCGATGTGCCCCGCATCAAGGGTCAGCTTTAAATCGGCGAGAGGTTTCTTCGTCTTCGCCGTGCCGAGTTTCGCCGCCGGCCGCCAGTAGGTTTTTGCCCGCTTTGCACTCGCCGCATCTTTCGCAAAACGCAGCGACATCGTCTCCGCGGGGTTCAGCGTTTTGAAAATAACCGCCTCGTTTTCCTTTACCTCGATCACTCCCGCAGCCGCGCGGCCCGGCGCATAGACCGTGTCGAGCAGTCGCACAAATTCCTCCCGTGTCATCGTTTCTTGAAAAGCCTCCACGCGCCTCCAATCCGGCGTGGGCGCAAGCGGATCCAGTCGCTGTGCCTGCGCAACGTCAGTGGCAAAGAGGCAGACGAGAGAGATGAGAAAAGACAGGGTGCGCATGGCGGGTGATACGTCACGCCGTCGGGCGATAATTCGCAAGCTTTGGGTGGGCGCAGCAAATTTCTTCCCACGCACCGCCCTTTGCCTATCTTCCGCACCATGTTGAGACTTTTATTCCTCGGCGACATCGTCGGCGAGCCGGGCCGGAAGGCCGTAATCGAAACGCTCCCGCGCTGGCGTGAGGAGCGCGAAATTGATTTCATCGTCGTGAATGGCGAGAACTCAGCGAACGGTCGTGGCATCACCCCGAAAATCTGCACCGACCTCCTGCGTGCCAAAGCCGCCGTCATCACCAGCGGCGATCACATTTGGGATCAAAAAGACATCATCCCGCATCTCGACATCGAGCCGCGCCTGCTGCGTCCTATCAACTACCCGCCCGGCACGCCAGGGCAGGGGAGTATCGTGCTCGATTCACCCAAGGGGAAAGTCGCTGTGATCAATGTTCAGGGCCGCACTTTCATGCAGCCGCCGCTCGAAAATCCCTTCCTCGTCATGGAGGCCGAGGTCGCGCGCCTGCGCGAAATCACACCCGTTATTTTCGTGGATGTCCACGCCGAGACCACGAGTGAGAAAATCGCGATGGGCCGTTTTCTCGATGGTCGCGTGAGCGCCGTCGTCGGCACCCACACGCACACGCAGACCGCCGATGAACAAATCTTCCCCGGCGGCACCGCGTTCCTTTGCGACGCCGGAATGTGCGGCCCATCCGAAAGCTGTCTCGGTCGCGCGATTCAGCCCATCATCACACGCTTCCTCACGGGTCGTCCGATTCAATATCCCGTAGCCACCGGCCCCGTCCGCCTCTGCGGAGCGATGATCGAAATTGACGAACAGACCGGCAAGGCGATGCGCATCCAGCGTGTGTCCGAGATGTTTCAGTCTCAGGGCTGAAAATAGCGTCCGCTATTTCACGAACTCCAACTCCACCGGCTCGGGCAAAAATCCGAGTTCGTATCCGCGCGACAGAAACTCCCGGATCGCCCGTCGTCCGATGTCGCCGTAATCGAGCGTGCTTTCATTCACATACATCCCGATGAATTTGTCGGCCAGTGCGCTATCGAGTCCGCGCCCGAGTGGAAGAGCGTGCTCCACGCCAGCCGCGCGATGCTCCAGCCCGTAGCGGATGCTCTCGTAAAGCACCGCGTTGATCTCCGAACGGTCGGCGGGCGCGATGTCCTTGCGGATTACATTTCCGCCGAGCGGTAGCGGCAGACCCGTTTCCGTTTTCCACCACGCACCGAGGTCGAGCACGAGATCAAAGCCGTCGCGCTCATACGTGAGTTGGCCTTCATGAATGATCAGTCCCACATCCGCATTTCCCTCGGAGATGAAATCAAAAATTTTGTCGAACGGCACCACCGTGTGCATCGGTTCGCCGAGGAAAAACAACTTCAGTGCGAGGAAGGCACTCGTCATTTTCCCAGGCACCGCGATGCGTTGATGCTGCAACCAATCGCGGATTGCACCAAAGTCCGACAAATCCGGCAGCGCCCGTCCGCGCTTCACAATCAACATCGGTCCGTAGCCATCGCCCATGCTCGCGCCACACGGCAGCAGCGCGTATTTATCCATCACGCTCGCGTAGGCATGAATGCTGATCGCCGAGATGTGCAGTTCCCCGCGAGTCGCGCGTTCATTCAGCGTCTGGATGTCCTGCAGGATGTGCTGAAACTGCCAGCGCCCCGTCGGGATTTTGTGCTCAGCGAGCGCGTAAAACATGAAAGCGTCATCCGGGTCGGGTGAGTGGCCGAGTGTGAGTGTGGTTTGCGACATGGTGGACACATAGCGGAATACGCGGGGGAATTGGAAATAAGACTTGTGAAAAAAAGATGTGTGGTTACTAGTTACCACATGACTTACAGCCTCAAACGCACCAGCATGGCCCTAGATGGGTGGACTCTGAGCGCACTGAAGGAACTCGCCAAAAAATGGGGGGTTTCCAAGGCCGAGGTCATGCGCCGCGCCGTCAAACAAGCCAAGGAAACCGCCAATCGTGAACAAAATCTTCCAAAACCGATCGAGGCCCTCGACTGGCTCCAAAATGGAGGTGGTCTGACCGTGAAAGAGGCCGAGAGTTTCCGTGAGGAAGTCCACGCCGAGCGTCAGGCCAAGCGGTATTGGTGGGAGGCATGACGCTGCAACTCGACACCAACTTGCTGATTGATCTCGTCACAGCCGGGTCGCCGCATATCGCCGTGATTCGTCAATGGCTGGCAAGCGGTGAAAAGCTCGGCGTGTCTGCCATTGCATGGTCGGAATTTTGCAACGGGCCACACACGGCGGAGCAAAAAAATGCGGTCTTCGCCGTGCTCGAAAAGCGCATCAGCGATTTCACATGGCGGCAGGCGGAGGAAGCGGCGCGGCTTTTTCACCGCACGGGGCGGCGGCGTGGATCCCATGCAGACTGCATGATCGCAGCGAGCGCAATCGCACATCATGTGCCGGTGGCGACGCGCAACATCCGCGACTTCGAGCGATTCGTGCCGTTCGGGCTGAAGCTGCGCGCGGTGCCGGCCTAGCTCTTCCACTGTCCGCCGACGAAACAGCCGAGCCACACGCCGAGGAGGCAGAGGACGATGGAGAGTGCGACGTTTGTCAGGGCAAGAGTGGTGTCGCCTTTTTGGAAAAGTTCGAGTGTTTGCAGGCTGAAAGATGAAAAGGTGGTGAAGCCGCCGAGCAGGCCGATCATCACGAAGTTCCGTGTGAAATCACCCGAGCGCATCCCGGCGCAGACGCCGATGGCGAATGAACCCGCGATGTTCACAAACAGCGTGCCCCAAAACGCAGCGCCTGCTTTGTCGCTGACAATGCCGCCGAGCCAGAAACGCAGCACGCTGCCGAGCGCGCCGCCTAGTGCGACGTTGAGAAATGCGAAGGCTTTCATCGTGTCCAAGAAGCGCGGATTCGCGCGGCGTGGCAAACTTTTCTGCTACGAGGCTAGAATTTCCGCGATCACTTCGTCGCTCGTCTTGCCCTCGGCCTCGCCCTCGAAATTGAGGATGATCCGGTGGCGCAGTGCTGCGGGCGCGGCCTTGGCGATGTCGGCCTTCGAGACGTGGTAGCGTCCGTCGAGCAGCGCGAAAATTTTCCCGGCGAGGATGAGCGCCTGCGCGCCGCGAGGGCTCGCACCGTAGCGCACGAATTTCTTCGCCAGACTGCCTTCACGCGCCTCGGTGGGATGCGTGGCGAGCACGAGCCGCACAGCAAAATCCTGCACCTCGCGCACCAGCGGCACCTGACGCACGGCTTCGCGCATCGCGAGCACGTCGCTGGCGTTGCCGAGCACTTTGCTGATGTGCGGTGCGCTCGCGCTCGTTGTGCGGTCGAGGATGGTGTGCAGTTCCTCCGCATCAGGGTAGCGCACTTTTAGTTTGAAAAGAAATCGGTCGAGCTGCGCCTCCGGAAGCGGATACGTGCCTTCCATCTCCAGCGGATTTTGTGTGGCGAGCACGAGAAATGGCTGCGGCAGCGGATGCGTCACGCCGCCCACAGTCACGTGCTGCTCCTGCATCGCTTCGAGCAACGCGCTCTGTGTTTTTGGCGTTGCGCGGTTGATTTCATCAGCGAGCAGCAGGTTTGAAAAAATCGGGCCCGGGCGAAATTGAAACGCCTTTCGTCCCTGCTCGTCACCGTGGATGATGTTCGTGCCCACGATGTCCGCCGGCATGAGGTCGGGCGTGAACTGGAT
>JBEIQV010000331.1:0-3378 GCA_040376335.1 Verrucomicrobiia bacterium
GAGAAGCTGCTCGACGATCACTACCGCCGTTTCATCGAGGCCCAGATTCGCGAAGTGGTGCCGTATCCCGGCCTGCCGCTGCTCTTCCGGTTCCGGGGTCGCGAAAAGCGCGGGACAAAATAGAAAACGATGACGGAGTTTCTCCTCAAACTTTGCGGAGTGAAAATGGAGAGCGCCTCCCATGTTTCGGGGGCCGAGTTTGTGTTGCGCAACAAGGCGTGGATGGGCTGGGTCATCACGCTCGCCATCGTGCTCGTAGTGCTCACGTGGTTTTCCTACCGCGACACCCGCGACATGACGAAGCACTGGAAGCGCCGCATTCTCATCGCGCTGCGGATGCTCCTTTTCGCCCTGCTTCTGTTGCTACTGCTCAGGCCGGTGCTCGCTTTCACCATCGAATCAGCCATCCGCCGCACGCTGCTCACGCTCGTGGATGCGACCGGCAGCATGAAAATCCAGGACCCGCGTTTTGACCCGAGCGACCTCAAGCGCGCGGCCATCGCGAAGGGACTTCTCGATCCGAAGAAGGGGCTGGAGCAAACGCTCGACGCGAATCAGGCCGCTGGCGTGAAACTTCTCCCGCGCGTAGACGTGATGCGAGCGATGCTGAAAAGCGAGCAGCTCAATCTCTGGCCGCAACTCGTCAAGGAACTCGATCTCGGCACATTCACCTTCGGCCAGTCGCTCAGCGAATTCGGCGGCGAGGCCGTCGCACCGATGCCCCAGCCCGGCGCGCCACAGCAGGGTGCAAAGCCCATTGACCCCGCGATGCTCTCCGCGACGTGGCTCGACAAAATTGATCCCAAAGCCACCGCCACCGCCGTCGGCGACGCCCTGCGCGAACTCCTCAATCGCAAGCGCGGCCAGGCGCTCGCCGGCATCTTCCTCGTCACCGATGGTGCGAGCAACTACGGCGCGCCGCCGCTCGAATCCGCGCGCCTCGCCAAGCAGGAGGGCGTCCCGCTTTACATCTACGGCGTCGGCATCACCTCGCCGCGCGACCTCATCGTCGGCAGCCTGCTCACGCAGGAAGTCGCGTTTGTAAAAGACGAACTGCCCGTGACCGTGCGCGTGCGCGGGCAGGGCTTGAAAGGCGAGAGTGCAAAGCTCGTGATGACGCTCATCCCCACGAAGGGCGGCGATGGCGAGGTGGTCGTGACGAAGGACATCACTTTCACCGACGATGAAGACCTCGTGCTACCCGTTCCTTTCACGCCGAAGGAAATCGGCGAATACGAACTGCGCGCGAGCATTGACCCGCGCAACGACGAAGCCTCCAAGGACAACAACTCCATCTCGCAGCGCCTTCGCGTCATAGACTCGAAAGTCAAAGTCCTCTACGTCGAAAGCACGCCGCGCTGGGAATTCCGCTATCTGCAAAACACCCTCCTGCGCGACCGTCGTCTCGACATCAAATACGTCCTCCTGCAAGGCGACCCCGCCATCGCCGAGGGCGCGAACACGCCTTTCCTCGCCAAGATTCCCGCGACCAAGGACGAGCTTTTCAAATTCGACCTCATCATCCTCGGCGACGTCGCCGCGAAGGACTTCACGCCCGAGCAGCTCACTGCTTTCGATGAGTTCCTGCAAAAATTCGGCGGCTCCATGCTCTTCATCGCCGGGCCGCGCGGCAACCCCTCCACATTCAAAGACACGCCGCTCGAAAAACTCCTCCCCGTCGAACTCGAACCCGCCGCCGTTGCACAACAGCCGGTCGCACCCAGCATCGGCATCATCGCCGAGCTGACCCCGCAGGGCCGCGCCAACCCGATGTTCAAGCTCAGCTCCAGCGATGAGGAAAATGCCGCCATCTGGAAAAAATTCGGCAAGCTCTACTGGCACGCCCGCGTCCTCCGCGCCAAGGCCGCCGCGCAAGTCCTGCTCGTGGACGCCGACCCCACCCACGCCAACCGCCACGGCAAAAACGTGCTCGCCGCCTTTCACCAATACGGCCTCGGCCAGGCCCTCTACATCGGCACCGACAATACCTGGCGCTGGCGGCGAAACACCGGCGACCGTTACCACACGATCCTGTGGGGCCAAATCGCACAAAAGCTCGGCCTCCACCACCTCCTCGGCGGCAGCAAACGCACCCAGTTCACCGTGGACAAACAAAGCTACACCACGGGCGAGCGCGTCACCGTCTATGCCCGCCTCTATAGCGCCGATTTCTCGCCCGTCCGCGACCAGACCGTCGAGGCTGGCTACACCGTCCGCGTCGCAGGCACGCCGGGGCCGAAACAAGACATCCTCCTCCGCGCCGTGCCCGATCAAGCCGGGATGTTCCGCGCCGATTTCGTCGCCCTTTCCCCCGGCCTCCACCAGTTCGCCGTGAAAAGCGATCCCGCCACGCTCATCGAATTCAACGTCACCGAACCCAAATACGAAAGCGGCGAGACCGCCATGAACGAAGCCCTGCTCAAACAAATGGCCGAGGCCAGCGGCGGCGCCTATTTCCGCGAGGAAAACCTCTGGAAACTCCCCGAAGCCATCTCCGCCAAAGCCGAGCGCATCCAGAGCAGCATAGACGGCGAACTCTGGGCCTCCCCCCTCTACTTCGCCCTAGTCCTCCTCATCGCGAGTATCGAATGGTTCCTGCGCAAACGCTGGCAGTTGAAGTGAGCCGCAGTGGTGAACTTTTTTCACATTGCGTCTTTGCGCGAGGCCCGGTTTTCCGCCTGACTTTTCATTGTGCCTCGCGGGGCGGTTGTGGTATCCGGCGTTTCCTCAATGATCCAGAACGTTCTCATCCTCGGCGCGGGCAGCGCGGGTTTGCTCGCAGCGATTACCCTCAAGAAAAAGCTGCCGCAGCTCGATGTGCGCGTGGTGCGCAGCTGCGACATCGGCGTCATCGGCGTCATCGGCGTGGGCGAGGGGACCACGCCGACCATCCCTCTGCATTTGTTCGATTATCTACAGCTCGATCCGGCGCGCTTTTACGCCGAGGCGGAGCCTACGTGGAAGCTCGGCATCCGCCTGCTGTGGGGGCCGCGTTCGCACTTCGACTACACGTTTCACCAGCAGCTCGACGGGCTTTACAAAAACCTCCCGCTTGCGCCCGGCTTTTACGCGGATGAGGATTTTCGCGCGGCGTGTATTGCGGCGGCATTGATGGAGGAGGAGAAGGCGTTCTTGCGCAATCCACGGGCGACCGACCTGCCATTGATTAGCGGCGGCTTCGCTTTTCACATCGAAAATGTGAAGCTCGTCCAGACGCTCGAAAAAATCGCCATGGAGATGGGCGTGGAGTTTGTCGAGGGCAGGGTGAGCGGTGTGGAGCGCGGGCCTGAGGGCATCGCCGCTTTGTTTCTGGAAGATGGACGCCGCATGGAGGCGGACTTCTTTGTGGATTGCAGCGGCTTCCGCAGTGAATTGCTC
>JBEIQV010000297.1:0-3934 GCA_040376335.1 Verrucomicrobiia bacterium
AGTGATGTGTGGGTGACGAGCGATGATGTCTCCAACGAACTCCAGCCGGGATTTGGCGGACGCAAGGATTACTCCAAGCTCGGCAACAACATCGGGCCGGAATACGGCTTCGGCTACTACATGGGTGAGGCGTCGAAGCAGCAGATTCTCCTCATTAAATACGCGCCGGGCGGGCAGAGTATTTTTCAAAACTTCCGTCCGCCGAGCGCGGGAATGCCAAACCCGATGCCGATGAAAAGTCTGCCCGATAAAACCAAAGTCCCGATGACAGCGGAGGATTTCGGCGGCCAATACCGTGGGATGATCGAAAGCGTCCACAGTGTGCTGAAGGATCTGAAAAAGCGCTTTCCTGCCTACGATGAAAAAGCGGGATACGAAATCAGTGGCTTCGTATGGTTTCAGGGTTTCAACGATCTCGTCGGCGGCCAGCAGTGCATCGGCGAATACGCCAAAAACCTCACGTGTCTCATCAAGGATGTGCGCAAGGAATTCAAAGTGCCGGACATGAAAGTGGTCGTCGGCGTCATCGGCGTGAACGGCGTGCAAAACGAAATCGGCAAGATGAAGGATCTCCGCGACGCGATGCGCTCGATGAACACGGTTCCGGAATTCAAAGGAAACGTGAAAGCCATCGAGAGCGCGTCGCTGCTCGATCCGCGAGTCGTCGCGCTCAAGACGGCGGGCTGGCTGAACAAGGATCGTGATTTAAAAGCGAACCCGATGACCGATGCGGAAAAGGCGATGCTCTCGCGTGCCACGTCGAATATGGGTTTCCATTACTACGGCGAGGGCCGCTTCTTCATACTGCTCGGCAAGGCTATGGCTGAGGCGATGCAGGAATTGACAAGCCAGACTCCGGCAGCGAAGTAGCTCGCCCCATTTTCTTCGAACCACCTTCACTCAATAAATCTCACACCACAAACACCTATGACAAACATCCTGAAATCACTCATCGTCTGCGGAGCGCTCATCTCGCTCACGCCCGACAGTCATGCTTGGGCGCCGAGCGCCACCGAGCAAACCGCAGCCGTTAATAGCGGCGACTTCGCTTCCTACGGCGGCAAGCTCACCGAATGGCTGAATGAAAAAACGCCGGCCAGCGCGAATGAAGCCGCCCTCAAGGCGCTCATCAAAGACCCTGTGTTTCTCAACGCGCTCGATCAGCGCCAGCTCATCGTCAAAGTCGGTGCTGACAAACTCGCCGCCTTTGCGAAAGCTTCTCCCGCGAACAAGGAATTCATCGCATGGCTGCTCGGCAACACCGAGGCGCTGGAGCTTTTCCTCGAAGGCGCAGTGCCTCCCGGCAACTCCCAGCGCGAAGCAAACAACTACGGCATCAACGTAAACGCCCTCGAAATCTGGAACAAAATCCGTCTCGCCGATCCCGATGCGAAGCAGGGCTTTTACCAAAAACTCGCCATCGCCACCGGCCTCCGCCCTCCCGGCACCGGCGCTCCCGGCGCAGGGCAGACAGGGCGAGGACAAGACCCGGTGGTCCGTTACCAATACTTCAAGAACGCGCACAAAAACAAAGAACTCTTCCCTAGCTTCGACAACATCAACGTCTGGGAAATGGGTTGCGTTGTGAACACGGGCGCCTCCGAGGAGGATCTCACATGGGCGCGCAACATGATCAATACATGGCGTCCCGACCTTCGTATCAACGAACAGGTCATCAACTCCACCAGCGAAGTGTGGCGCAGAAATTCGCCGCATCCTTTTACCAATTACAAAACCGTGCTCTCCGGCGGCGGTAAATGCGGCCCGCGCTCCTCGTGGTCTGTGATGATTTGTCAGGCATTCGGCATTCCCGCCGTTGGTGTCGGACAACCCGCACACGCTTGCGCCGCCTATCGCGCAGTGAACGCAATGGTCGAACCACAACCCGGCAGTCATTGGAAAGTCGCCTACGGACGCGGCTGGCAGGTCTCCCGCCTCGAAGGCACCGGCGGTGAAGATTTCCACGCAGGGATGCAAGAGCGCGACCGCGCTGTTGAGTTCTCGCAAGTGGAGCGACTCCGCTGGCTCGCCTCCGCCATCAGTGCAAAAGAACGCGCCACCGCGATCATGGACGTTGCTCGCGCAATTCAGAAAGCGTCCGTCACCGTGAAGACCGACGTCACCGCGTCCCTCAAACCCGAGGAAGCCGAGGCTGAGGTGAAACCCAAGGCGGCTACTGTAGCCAAATCCCTCGCGACCGGCCCCATCAAAATCGGTGCAGGTGCCACTCGCTTCGATGCCGCTGCTTTCGCCAACCTCTCCAAAGGTCGTATGATTGACTGCTTCACCGGTGGTAAACAGATCAACTTCGACAAGAGTATTGATGAAAGCTTTGTCGAATATGCACTGGATGTCCCCGCAGCCGGCACCTACGTGCTCGAACTCACCACCGCTGCTGCGAACCTGGATCAGGCATTGGATGTCAGCGTCGGCGCCAATAAAATCGCGACCCTTAAAGTGCCTTACTCCACCGGACTCTGGGCGCAGACGCCAGCGACCGAGGTTGCCTTGGAAAAGGGAGCGCAGACCCTGAAAATCTCCGCACCAAACCAACGCGGCGTCGCAATCCGCTGGGTGGAGTTGAAGTCCAAGTAAGCGGCACAGAATTCAGAAATACAAAAGCGCCAGCCGTGAAAACGACTGGCGCTTTTGATTTACAGAGATTGCCCCACCTTTGCCGTCACGACGAAGCTCCCGTTCCCTGTTGGGTAACGGACGGGTAACCTGGGGCGGGCTTCGGCCTTCCAATAAAGGCATGACCTACACACGCCCACCCTGGCCCCCTTGGTTTCGATTAATATCGGTTCGGGATTTCCGTCTTCTACTCGAACAACGCAGGGCAAATTGATATCGAAGAACGAAAGTCACACAACGATGGAGGGCGCAACTTCCGCTTCGCGAAATCTTTTGTGAAAGAACTGCGCAGAGTGTCGGCACGAGTGCGCTACGCGTCAACGCGAAGCTCGAAAATTCTATATCTCAGCAACGTCCCGATAGTTCGCTGAAAAAGTGGACTAGGGCAAGAAGGGTGGCATTCAAGTAAACCAAACCAAAAATACATGGGCATAAAAGCGTCGCGCGAGATTGGAAAGACTACGCAACGTCATTTCTGTAAAAGCTGAGAAGGCAGGCGGCGGGATTATGCGGAGAGGAGAGAGGAAGATGTGTTCATGTTGAGATAGGATTTGGAGGATTCCCAGTCCTCGGAGATTTCGCTGGTGATGGCGGAGACGAGGCGGAGGAGAGAGTTGGTATTTGGGAAGAGAGCTGCGACGCGGGTTCTGCGGCGGATTTGTTTATTGAGATTTTCGAGGAGGTTGGAAGTGCGCAGGCGAGTGTGGTGTTCTGGTGGGAGGAGGAAAATGGCGAGGCTTTCCGGGACGTTGGCTTCGAGCCAAGCGGCGAGAGGTGGAGAGGAGCATTGGTGGAGTTGTGTGAGAGCGAGCAGTTTTGCATTGGCTTCGTGGCGGGAGCTTGAGTTGAAGACGGCGCGCAGATCTGCGGCGAGTTGTGGGCGCATGGTGATTTTTGGGCAGTGGTGTTGGGCGTTTTGCTGGAGGTGGAACTGCCAGCGCTGCCAGGGGACAGCGGTGAAGCGAGCGGCGAGAGCGGCGCGCAGGCCTGGGTGGTCATCGGAGACGATGAAGGTGACACCGTGGAGGCCGCGGTCCTGGAGGGAGGCGTTCGCGGCGGCGAGACGCTCGGTGGCCCCATCGCGATGCGCATCGAGAACCGTGACTTCGCCAACTGGACCGGACGCATGGGCCCCGCGCCCTTCGAGGTCGCGCCCGACCCGGTGAGCACGCCCCGCCCGGGGCACGCCGACCTCGCCGGCGCGATGAAGTTTCAGCGACGAGACCTGCGAGACATCTTGGAGCGGGCGAGCGCGAGAGAGACCGCCGCGCGGGTCGCCGCCGGGGCCGTCGCCCGACAG
>JBEIQV010000057.1:0-13821 GCA_040376335.1 Verrucomicrobiia bacterium
CGGCATGATCGAAGTGCGCAAGGGCGATCCGAAATCACCCATCGTCGTCGGCATGGAGATGATTGAGCGCCAGCTCCGCGAATTCATGGCCACCTCCGGCGTCGAGGCCATTGACGCAGTCGGCTCGAAATTTGATCCCAACCTGCACGAGGCAGTCGGGCAGGAGGAAAGTGCGGACATTCCCGAGGGTCATGTCCTCCGCCAGCTCCGCAAAGGATACAAACTCCGCGACCGTCTGCTGCGCGCGGCGATGGTTTTCGTGAGCAAAGGCAAGGCCCAATAATTTCATGGCTGCAAAACGCTGCTACTACGAGGTCCTTACCGTCGAACGCACCGCAACTGGCGAGGAAATCAAAAAGTCCTACCGCAAACTCGCGGTCAAATTTCACCCGGACAAAAACCCCGGTGACCATACCGCCGAGGAAAAATTCAAGGAACTCGGCGAGGCCTACGACGTCCTGAGCGACGAACAAAAGCGCGCCGCTTACGACCGCTTCGGTCACTCTGCATTCACGCAAGGCGGCGGTGCCCGTGGTGGCGGCGGCGGATTCCACGACCCGTTTGATATTTTCCGCGACGTCTTCGGCAGCGGTGGCGGCGGCGGCGGCATGGGGAATATCTTCGAGCAATTTTTCGGCGGCGGCGGTGGTGGTCGCGGTGGCGAAAAGGAAAGCCGCCAGCGCGGCAGCGACCTTCGCTACGACATGCAGATCACGCTCGAAGAAGCAGCCTTCGGCGTGGAGAAAGAAGTCGAAGTCTCCAAACTCGACACCTGCGAAAGCTGCAAGGGCGCTGGTGCTGAACCCGGCTCGCGTGTTGTCTCCTGCCAGACGTGCCAGGGCCGTGGACAAGTTGTCAGCAGCCGCGGCTTTTTCCAAGTCTCGCAGACCTGCCCGCGCTGCCGTGGGACCGGCCAGACCGTCGAGCGCCCATGCACCAAGTGCCGTGGCGAAGGCCGCGCCGAACAAACACGCCGCATCAAAATCAAAATCCCCGGCGGCATAGACGACGGCTCCCGCCTCCGCATCACCGGCAACGGCGAAGCCGGCATCCGTGGCGGCCCGCGCGGCGACCTCTACGTCGTCATCCACGTCAAAGAACACGAAATCTTCGAGCGCGATGGCGAAAACCTTTTTTGCGAAATTCCCGTCAGCTTTACCACAGCCGCGATTGGCGGCGAAATTCACGTCCCCACACTCGAAGGCCCCGCCGAATTGAAAGTCCCGGCAGGCACGCAAAGCGGCACCGTCTTCAAACTGAGAGGGAAGGGGATGACCATCCTCAACAACAACGCACGCGGCGACCTCATGGCGCGACTCATCATCGCCGTGCCGAAAAAACTCACCGCCGAGCAGCGCAAAAAACTTCAGGAATTTGCCGAGCTAGTCGGCGAAGAAGTCCCGCCGCCCGAAAAAAGCTTCATCGAGCGCGCAAAGGAATTCTTTCAGTAAAACTCCACGACGCCGAAACACTCTTGCGTGTGGAAATTCGCGCGCAGCGGAGGTGACCATGCAGAGATTTCCCTCGGCAGCGAGCCATCGCGCGACGGGCGGTCTATACGGCAGAAGTTCACCCGCCACTGCGCGCCCGGCTGCGGCACGGCTGCGACGGAGCGGAACGGAATCGCGATTTCCGTAGTCCATGCGCCGGGCGACTTTCGCACCAGCGCGCGCATCCCTTCGCAATCCCAAGCCCAGTCGCCCTTATAGCCACTGCGATTTTTGCGGAACACGATATCGAGCGTCGCGCCGAGCGGATTCACCTCGATTTCGTAATAGCTTTCCAAATCACCGACAGGGTCGAAGAAAATCTCCACCGTCTCCTCCGTGTAGAGATGCGCATCGTGCTCCGTCAGCGTCGCCCAAGCGTCCGCATCCTCGCAGTGAAAAATCACGCGCCACTCGCTTTCATCCCACGCCGAACGCACCCACGTCCGCTGCTTCGGCGCAGCCCCCGTGACAGCCTCACGCAATTCCACTGCTGCAATCCCGCTCCAAATCGCCGACTCGAAATCCGCCGACAACTCCCCCAACATCGCCCGCCCGCAACGCATCACTGGCAGTTTCATATTCATACAGTGCTGGATGGTATTGATTTCATATCCACAGCGTAAAGCACCGTGCGCTTGGTATGCCAACACCAACCACCCACATGCCCTGACTGTAGTTGCGTTTCAAAAGTGCGGCAATTTTATGGCATTTGAAATCGAAATACTGGCGACGGTTCGCTGTCACATCATCGCTGGAATAATGCCATTGTCGGCGCGCAACGTTGGGGTTGATACGATGTCCTACTGAAGCACTGTGACTAGCAAATCGGGTGCCTTATCGGACAGTTTCGCAGACAGGTTGCGCGTGGCGAAAGTCGCGCATTTACGGCCGGTTCACGAATTTTGGAGCAGGCCAGTGCGTTCGGAGTGCGTGATGTTGAACAAGGGGCCGTTTGTCATCGACGCCGTTGGACTTTTGGACAAATTGCTCCGGCAGATGGCGGCGCATCACACGAAGAAGACATCAAGACTCCGTGCGCTCCAGTCTTGGGAACACCTTTTTGGGACATGATTTTGTTTCGACCACGCTATGTCTGAATTTCTAGCCAAACAGCCTGTTGCTTACGCCATGCTGATTTTGGCGGGTGTTGTTGTCTCCGGGCTGACACTCGGAAAGGTGAAAATAAGGGGAGTCGGACTAGGAGTGGCCGGAGTGCTCTTTTCGGGAATCCTCTTCGGCCATTTCCACATGACATTGCCCGCAGAGACACTCGGTTTTGTGCGGGACTTCGGTCTGATCCTTTTCGTTTATACCATCGGTCTGCAAGTGGGGCCGGGCTTTGTGACTTCGCTGCGAAAACAGGGACTGCCTTTGAACACGCTCGCAATCGGCGTCGTTTTGATGGGAGCCCTTCTCACAATCATCAGTTCGCGATTGCTGCATATTGATATGGCTGCGGCTGTGGGAATATTTTCAGGCGCTACGACGAATACTCCCTCGCTTGGCGCTGCGCAGGAGGCGCTGAAGCAGTTGCCGGGAATTGATTCGGCGAGGGTGAGCCTCCCGGCGCTGGGCTATGCAGTGGCGTATCCTTTTGGAATTGTGGGTATCATTCTCGCAATGGTGATTGTGAGAGCCATTGCGCGCATCAATCCAGTCGAGGAGGTCGCTGCGTTTGAAAAGGAGCAAAACGGGGAAAGCGAACCGCCCGGGCGAATGAACATCCGCGTGCGAAATCCGAATCTCAATGGACTGAAACTTCACGAGATCCCAAGCAAAGAGGCTCTGGGTGTTGTCATTTCCCGGATCAAATATCTGGGCGAAACGGATGTGAGCGTCGCCAACGCTGAAACGGTTCTGCACGTAGGCGACATCTTGCTTGCGGTAGGCTCGCCAAAGAGCCTGCACGAACTTTGTCTGATCGTGGGAGCCGAGAGTCCGAAGGACTTGATGGAAACACCGGGGCCGGTGAGCTCCGAGCGCTTCGTGGTGACACGGAAGGATATCCTCGGGAAAACAATCCGGGAGATGGAGTTGACACAGCGTTACGGTGTGACGGTGACTCGGGTAATCCGTGCGGACGTGGAGATGACTGCGATCCCGACGTTGCGGCTGCAGTTTGGCGACAAGCTGAATGTCGTAGGAAAGGCCGCGGATATCGCAATGCTTGCACCCTTGCTCGGTAATTCGGTGAAAGACATGAATCACACGAACATCATCGCCATGTTCATCGGCATCGGCTTAGGCGTGCTGGTCGGGCTTTATCCATTTTCGTTTGGAAGTATGCCGATGCCTGTGCGCCTCGGATTGGCGGGAGGCCCGCTCATCGTTGCGATATTGCTGAGCCGAGTGAGGCGACTTGGGACGATGATTTGGTATATGCCGCTGAATGCAAATCTGGCGCTGCGCGAGTTGGGCATCACGCTCTTCCTCGCCTGCGCGGGGCTGAAGGCAGGGGAGCATTTTATGGATGTGCTTTTCACAACTCAGGGTTTCCAATGGATGACTTGCGGTGCAGTGATCACTTTGCTTCCGCTGCTGCTCGCAGCGTGGGTCGGGCGCATTTTCATGAAAATGAATTTCGTCACTATATGCGGTATGCTTTCCGGCAGTATGACTGACCCGCCTGCTCTGGCCTTCGCCAACGCGGTCAATAACTCGGACGCGCCTTCCGTCGCCTATGCCACCGTGTATCCGCTGACGATGCTGCTGCGAATCCTTGTGGCCCAGTTGCTCATCGTATTTTTCGCGAACTGATTGCGGCTGGCTGTTTCAGCGAATTCACCGGAATCGTGATTTGGTGAATAGTGAGCTATGAAATCGTCACAACGAAAGTCGCTGACTACTATCGCTCGGCGCATAGTGAGCGTGTGAGCCAGCCCGCGCAGAGGATTCCGATGTAGTTTGCGGTGAGGTCGAGGAGGTCGAAGCTGCGGCTCGGTATCCAGATTTGCGAGCATTCCTCGATGGTCATCACTACCGCGACGATGAGGCCGCCGAGTTGCACGCGGCAGCACTTCAGCGGGACGGTGCGTGCGCGCAGCGCGTAGTTGAGCGTGAATGCGAGGATGCACAGTCCCACGGCGTGAGCGAGCTTGTCGCTCCCCGGATAACGTCCGACGAAATCAAACAAGGGGCGTGCGAGTGAGCGGTCAGCGCAGATGATGATGGTGCCCACGAATAGCAGCCACAGAACGAATAGAATCCAGCGCTTTAAAATAATTCTCCCTGTGCGGGGCGTGCGGGTGCGGCTTGTGGGGTGACGACTTCTGCGGGTTGATTTTTTGCAGCCTCGGCTTTGACATCAGCGAGCAGGCCTTTGAATTCGCATGTCTCCAGCGCGGCGATGAGTTCGGGATAGCGCGGCGCGATGCCAAGATCGCCGAGCGGAACGGGGAGGGGGAGGTCGTCGTCGAGGCGCACCATCTCGCGGTTTTGCGCGATTTGAGTGAGAGCAGCACGGAGCTTTTCGCGAGTGCGTTCGCTTTTCACCGCGTCGAGATTCGCGAGTAGTGCATCCAGACTACCGTGCTCGGTGATGAGCGTGGCGGCCGTCTTGGGGCCGATGCCATTAACACCGGGGATGTTGTCCACGCTGTCGCCGATGAGCGCGAGCACCTCGCCGATTTGCTTCGGCGGGACGCCCCATTTTTCGCGCACCTTTTCCGCGCCGAGCAGTGCGAACGTGTCGGTGGGTGCGGCGAGGTCGGTCTTGTTGGTGGAATAGACGTGGCATTTTTCGTCCACGAGTTGGAAGAGGTCCTTGTCGTTCGTGGCGATTACCACGGCATCGCCGCGCGCTCGTGCAGCGACGGCGTATGCGGCGATGAGATCGTCGGCCTCCGTGTCCGGCACACCGATGCTGGCGATACCGAGAAATGGCGTGATTTCGCGGATGAATGAAATCTGCGGGCGCATCTCCACGGGCATCTCTGTGCGTGTCGCCTTGTATTCCGGCTGAAGCTCCGTGCGGCGTTTTGGCAGTCCTTCGTCCCACAGCACCACCGCGAGATCAGGCGAGAGGTCCTTCAACATCCGGCGCACCGTTTTCACAAAACCATAGATGGCATTCGTCGGCTCGCCGCGCGAATTGCTCAGTTCGCGGATCGCGAAAAAGGAGCGATAAACGTAGTAGTTGCCGTCAATGAGGAGCAGTCGCATCCGGCGAGTAATCCGCAAACAGTGTGCGCTGACGAGACTTCACTGCGGTGAACTTGTTCAAACCAAACGCCTGCTCGCGGAACGCAATTCGGTGTGTTCCGTGGCTGCGACTTTAAACGGCGGCGACCTTCTCTCGCCGCTTTTTCTTCCTCCTCACCTTCGGGAAAAACTCTTCGGCCACCATGAAGCCCACACACTTCTTCGCGCCGCAGAGGCAGGGATGGTCTTCGTGCTCATCGAAGCCGTAACTGTAGTTGTAAGTGATTTCCTCGCCCGGCTTGATGCTTTTGAGCGCAAGAATCCAAACTTGGTCGCCGAAAATTTCCACGTAGGCATTCGGTTCGCAACTGTGGTTCAGGTATCTCGCCGGGTTCCAGTCCACTTTGCCGTCAATGTCGGTTTCATCGTCGAGGGTGAAGATGTAGCGGTTGTCCTCCTCCAGCCGCCGCGCCGACTCCGCCTTGGTAATTCTCTCGCCGATATACTCGATGAGCGGCGTGTCCTTCTTGATTTTGCATCGCGCAAAACCGCCCATTCCGTGAATCCCCGAGTCGCGAAACTCGATCATTTCCTTCGCTTGTTCGGGCGAAGGTTCCGCTGATTTCTTTCTAGCCATGGTTCTTAGTCTGCAAAATTCATCACGAGAGTCATACGCAAACCCAGTGCGCTGACGAGTCCTCAGTGCGGGAAAATAGATTGGCTTCATCGTGGTAATGCGACTGACTTCACGCGCTATGAAAACGCTCATCGTCACCGCCCTCACCCTCGCCTTCACATTCACCATTCACGCTGCCGAAAAGCAGAAGGCCGCGAAAGGCAAGCTCACCTCCATCCAAGGAATCGCCGAGGTAACCGAGAAAAAGCTAAACACCGCTGGCGTGACCAGTGTGGATGAACTGTTGGAAAAAGGCGCCACACCAAAAGGACGCGAAGAACTGGCGGCGAAGAGCGGGCTCGGTGCCGCGCAAATTCTGAAATTCGTCAACTACGCCGATCTTTTCCGCATCAGCGGCATCGCCGGGCAGACCGCCGAGCTGCTGGAAGCCGCCGGAGTCAACACCGTCGCCGAACTCTCGCAGCGCAACGCCGCCAATCTCGCCACCAAACTCATAGAAGTGAACGACGCGAAAAAACTGACCGGTAAAGTGCCGACCGAAAAACAAGTCAGCGCATGGATCGAGTCCGCCAAGGCACTACCAAGGGTCGTGACCTACTAACGGATCTCCTTTCTCGGAAAATGAAGCGCTCATAAAACTTCAGGCTTCTGCATAAGATCTTGGCCTCTTTCTTTTGCCTCGGAGATCGGGGTCTCAATCCAACCATTGTGCTTGGCGTGGCCGCAAAGCGGTGGACTTTAGAAGACGAGGTTGAAATGACCGACAAGTATCTAAAGGCGACTGAGGACGCGAAGTTTGAGGCGGCATTTGCCATGTTATCAACCGAGCCAACAGCCGCCCGCACATACCCGCCGCAAAAGCCAAAGACTCCTTGGTATCTTGACCCGGAGAGCGGTGGCCCTAATCCCGCCGTTAAGAAGGTGGGGATCCAATACGAGGACGATGCCATATAGATTCTATAATCAAACGACACCGACACCAAGGTATTTCATATGACATATATTGTGCGATGTTGTGTTTATGCTTCTGATATGCTGCCTCTTACATATCTGTGAATATCTTGTGGGAAAGTCGCCGCGCTCTTTGCCCTGCGACTAGACCATGCGAGTATACTCACAATGATTCAACTCCTTGTCCGGTGCGGATGTTTTGTCAGGAAAGCAGCTCGGCAATATCTTCCATGGCGAGGCCGTCCATCATTGGCTGCTCGCTTTCGATTGCGGACTCGATTACGGCGCGCTTTTTCGCCTGAAGCGCCAAGATTTTCTCCTCCACAGTGCCTCGTGCGATGAGTTTGTAGCTCGTCACGACCTTCTTTTGACCGATTCGATGCGCGCGGTCTGTCGCCTGGGCTTCCACGGCTGGATTCCACCATGGGTCGAAATGAATCACCGTGTCGGCTGCGGTCAGGTTCAGTCCTGTGCCGCCTGCCTTTAGGCTGATGAGGAAAATTGGCACATTTCCACCCTGAAAGCGCCCGACTTCTCCGACTCGGTCGCGAGTCTGACCGTCAAGATAACAATAGCCGATGCCCTCAGCTTCAAACCGCTCGCGAATAAGCTTCATCATAGAGACGAACTGACTAAACAGCAGCACCCTATGTCCGCCATCCATAGCCTCAGCGAGCAATTCCATAAGGAGATCCAGCTTGCCGGATGCCTCTTCGCAATCTGGGGCCAGCAATCGGGCATCGCAGGCCGCCTGACGGAGTCTTAAAAGCGCAGTGAGCATGAGTATCCGTCTCTTCGCGCGGTCTTTTTCTCCGGATAGCTCGGAGATCTGCTTTCGTGTTGAGAGCGCCAGCTTATCGTAAAGTTCTCGCTGTGTCTTTGTAAGCTCGCAATAAGCAACTTGCTCAAGTTTCTCTGGTAAATCCGTAGCGACTGTCTTTTTCGTTCTCCGTAAGAGAAATGGCTGTATTCTGCGCCTCAGTCGCGCCGACTCCGGGCCGGATGAGTCGTTTTGGATGGCCCGCTCAAAGCGGTCTCGGAAGTCATTCCTGCTGCCGAGGTATCCGGGCATTAAAAAGTGCATGAGCGACCAGATATCGCGCACGGAGTTCTCTACAGGCGTGCCTGTGAGGACGAAACGATGCCGCGCTTTCAAGGATGCTGCGCTCTGAGCGTTCCGACTGTCGGGATTCTTAATATGCTGGGCTTCGTCAAGCATCACGGCGGCAAATTCCACCACTCGATAGTTGTCCGCATCGCGCCTGAGCAGCGGATAGCTTGTAATTACCAGATCGCTTTTCTCAATTTTATCAAAATCCGCAGCGCGCTCTGTGCCTTCGAGCGACAAGACCCGCAGTTCCGGCGTCCATTTCGCTGCCTCTGCGCGCCAGTTGAACATGAGCGACGACGGGCAAACGATAAGGCTGGGCCCTTTCCCTGCGAGCGTGCGGAGAAATGCGAGGGCTTGCAGCGTTTTTCCGAGGCCCATTTCATCGGCGAGAATTCCGCCGAAGCCGTTTTGCGCGAGGAAATACAACCAATAGACGCCCTGCTTTTGGTAAGGCCGCATCACGGCGTCCAAATCGCCGAGCGGAATCGCCGTGATACGATCCAGTTGGCGAACTGCCGAGGCCCATTCGCGCCATTGCCCCTGCCCGCTCACCGCCACGGCGTTTTCGTTCACGAAGGAATCGAGCGCTCCCGCTTGCCGGCGATCCATTCGATATACACCGGGCTGCATCTGCTTCGGGTCGCTGTCTCGCAGCAGTTGCTGAAATTCATCGAGCAACGTCGAATCGAATACCGCCACTTTGCCGCCTTTGCGCACGTGGCTTTGTCCTGCTTGCAGCAGTTGTGCGATGTCCGCGCCGGAGAATCGCTCGCCGCTGGAACTCGCTAGCTCGTAGGACAAATCAAACCACTGCTCGCCGGAACTGCGAATCTCCACACGCGGTGTGATGCGCTCCACATCGCGGGTCACGTGGCCGAACCGTTCGCCGACTGTCACGCGCCACTCGCGTTCCAATCGCGGCAGCCCCGTCGCAAAGAAGGCAAGAATGTGCGCCTCACCTTTGAGTGCGAGCTCCCCTTTTCCATCCGGCCCCGCGAAGCCAAATGCACGCAAACGATCCAAAGCAGCGTTTTCCGCCACACGATTGCGTGCAAATCGAGCAAGCGCCGCACTGGTCGCGTCGAGCGTCACGCGTCTATCGCCGTAGAGAGCTTCGATGCGTGCGGTGAGGAAATTCAGCGAACCCTCGAAAGTCGCAGCGAATTTCACTTCGGGTATTTCTACCGCTTGCTCGCTTGAGGAAACGTCGCCTTCAATGGTGAAAAACCTCGCCAGCATCGGCAGTTCGCGTTGCGCGAAAGACTCCGCTGAATCCGCAGGAATCGTCATCGGGCCTTCGAGCAGTCGTAAATACGGCGCGGGCAATCCCGGCGCGACGGGCGCGAAAGTATTTCCCTCCAACGACCACGCCGCCGTAGCGGAAAGCAACAAGCCAGACCCGGTTTTTGACTGCACTCGCAGAGAGCCATCACTCAAACGCTCTGCGTGGAGAGTGAGTGTTATCCCCTGCCCTTTTAGGCACACGGGTTGCGCTTTTCCAAAAGACACGCGCGGATGCTCCGCGAGCGTTGCGAGTAGCGCGGCGAACTCTTCACGTTTTAAAGTCGCCATCGCTGCGAGCTTTCCGGCGGTGGCTGCGATGAACTTTTCCACGAACCGCAAGTCAGACTCATCACAGAGATATTTTCGCGATGCATCCAAAGCGCCAAGCGGCTTGCGGCCTGTGCCAAGTGCAGCCTCGACCACAACCATCACCGCACCCTTCTCCCACGCTGCGCGAAAATTTGGCGGCAAAATCACATGGAGCGCGCACGACTCTCCTTCGCTGGTGGAAAACGGCGATGCGACTTGCGCGACGCTCGTCGCTTTTGGCTCATGGAGTTGCACAGTTGGCGGCTTCAGCACCGCAAGCCCCACGGCAAGCGAGTGCGCGCATACGCGTCCCCAGCGACGCGACTCCACGCACGTGCACGTATTCTCGATGTCCGTGCGCGAGCCAATCCGCAATCCTGCGCGATATTCCGTTTCCGCACCACGAACACGCCCTGATAAATTCGGCGGCGCATAACCCGCTTCGATCACACGACCCGCGGCCAGAATCCCGCGCGCTTCTTTTAGCGCAGCCCAGCCGCCGGCGTCGGCGAGGAGTTTTTCTGTCAGCGGAATATCGGGCATCGCAACTCCCATACTCGCGCAGACGACTCACGCACAAATCAAACTTGGCCCGCGATGCATCGCCGCTAGCTTCGCGCAATGCCAACAAACGCAGCAGACCTCCGCCGTTTTGAAACCACCGGCGTCACTTTTCACGACACAACCGGCGGACTCGTCCGCATCTCCATCGCCACACCGCTAGCCGCCGCAGAGGTGTATTTGCAAGGCGCGCACATCGCGCGTTACCAACCCGCAGGCGCAGCGCCCGTGCTCTTTCTCAGCGAAAAGACTCACCTCACTCCGGGCAAAGCCATTCGCGGTGGCGTGCCGATTATCTTCCCGTGGTTCGGTGCACGCGCCGGGCATCCCGAATCTCCCGCTCATGGCTTCGCTCGCACGATGGAATGGGAACTCGAATCGCTCGTGCGCCACGACAACGACGACATCCACCTGGTCCTTCGACTTTCATCCAACGCCGCCACACTCGCGCAGTGGTCGCACGAATTCACCATCCGCCACCGCATCACCATCGGGACGAAACTTCACATGGCGCTCGAAGTCGAGAACCGCAGCGATACACCGTTCACGTTCGAGGAAGCGCTGCACACCTACCTCGCCGTCGGCGATGTCCGCAGCGCGAGCGTCACAGGACTCGAAAATTCTTCATTTCTCGACAAGGTGGATTCGAATCAGCGCAAACAGGAAGGCACCGAGCCCATCCGTTTCATTGGCGAAACCGACCGCGTCTATCTCGACACCACAACAACCTGCGTCGTCGAAGATCCCACGCTCGCCCGTCGCATCGCAGTCGAAAAAAGCGGCTCTGCGACCACGGTCGTCTGGAACCCATGGATTGAAAAAGCCAAAGCCATGGCCGACTTCGGCGACGACGAATGGCCCGCGATGCTCTGCATCGAAACCACCAATGCCGACGCAAACCGCATCACACTCCCGCCAAACTCCAGCCAAACAATGACCGCCACCATGAGAATTGCATAGAGAGCTAATTCTTCCATTTCGCAAAAGGAGCCCCTCATTTTTCACGGTGTCTCGCAGAGATAGACAGACTCCCGATACTCAATCTTCCTCGCCCTGCACGAGTTGCCGTGGGTGCTGAGAAAGTCAACTGCACTATGTGAGCTATATTTTCCAACAACAAGAACACGAGCATGCCCATGGCGCTCTGTATGAGGTTCATAAAGTGGACGGCGTGAGTCCGCCTGCGGAAATCTTCGACTACTACTCTCGGGGTGTCTGCAGTGAAACTATGGACTGCTGGAAACGTTGGAATTCGTGAATCACTTCGCCGCAAACATAGTGTGAACGGGTAGGGCTCTCGGGAAACTACCGTGACCGGATTAAGCCTGCCAAACGAGGAGCATCAACTGCTTCTCCCGTTGTAAGCCCGTAGCATGTGTAGGCAAATGGGCGACAGCCTTCACATGGCGACCATGGCTATATATTTATACCCGTCGTAAACGGCACCCTATTCGACGTTCGTTTTCCTCCCGACGCGCGAGCGAGGAGTGGCGTCGAGCCGCCGCAGTCCAAAGTCTCGCGGCACTCGCGCGGTGCTTTTTCAAACGCGGCCTCCACGCTCTGCTTGCGCTCCGCGCCCGGCTCGGCTTTCCATCGCGGGCGTGAAAAGTGAACCGCTCATCGAACTCCGCAGCGTCTCGTGCGCTCGCACCGAGGCGGGTGTGCGTGCGCGCATCGCAGAGGTGTCGCTCGCTATCGAGGCGGGCACGGTGACGCTGCTGGTGGGCGAGACGGGGTGCGGGAAAAATTTACTCCTGCGTCTGCTCGGCCTGCTGGAGGTGCCGGACAGCGGCGAGGTGATTTTCGCCGGGCAGCCGACGGCGCAGCTCACGGACGATGCGCGCGCGGAACTGCGCACCCACGCGTGCGGCTATCTTTTCTCGTCGCCGTTCCTGCTGGCGCAGTTCAGCGCGCTGGAGAACATCGCGATGCCGGTTTTTAAAATCTCGCGGCTGAGCCCGGAGGAGGTGCGTGCGCGGACGGAGGAGTTGATGGCGTTTGCGGGGCTGACGGAGTTTGCCGAGGCGAAGGGACTGCCGCCTTTTCTCCAAAAGCGCGTGGCGCTGGCGCGTAGTCTGGCCAACGAGCCGAGGGTGCTCTTTGTGGAGAATCTGGACGAGATGATCGCGGGCGACGTGGCCTTTCGTGAACTGCTGCACGCCGCAGCGGAAAGATTCGGAGTGGCCGTGGTCGCAGCGGCGCTCCCCTCCTGCGTCGCGCGGATGGGCGAGCGCAGAATCGAAGTCGCCGGGGGACGCCTGGCCAGCGCTGTGACGCCGTGACCGAAGCCGAGCACATCACCCGCGCGAGCCGCTCGAATCTCGCGCTCGCATTCATCGCGCTGCCGCGTGAGAGGCGTAGCGACATCACGACGTTCTACGCGTTCTGTCGGATCGTGGATGACATCGCGGACGAACCGGGTGAGCGGCAGGCAAAGGCGGATGCGCTCGCACGCTGGCGCGATGCGGTGTCGTCGCGCGTGGATGACGAGCACGCGCTCGCGGGGGAAATTCGCACGCTCATAGAGAAATACCGCATCCCGGTCGCGCACTTTCACGAGATCATCGCGGGCGTGGAGATGGATCTGGATGGCGCGAGCTACGCGACTTGGGAGGAACTGCGGCTTTACTGTCACCGCGTGGCGAGCGTGGTGGGGCTTGTGAGCATCGAGATATTTGGCGCACGCGATCCGGCGGCGAAGGAATACGCGCTGCAACTCGGACTGGCGTTGCAACTGACGAACATTCTCCGCGATGTCGGGCAGGATTTTGCCAACGAGGGGCGCGTCTATCTGCCTGCGGAGGACATGGCGCGATTCGGCGTCACGCGCGAGGACATCGCGGCGAAAAGGCACAGCGATGCGTTTCTTGCGCTGATGGATTTCGAGGCGGAGCGCGCTGCTGGTTTTTACCACGCGGCGGTGGCTGCGTTTCCACGTGGGGACAGGCGCGCGCTCGTCGCGGCGGAAATCATGCGCGCAGTCTATGGGCGTCTGCTTTCCATAATGCGCACGGACCGCTGGCGGGTTTTCGACCGTCGCTACTCGCTCGGAAAGTTGACGAAGCTATGGCTCGTCCTGCGCGGCGTGCTGGGACTTTAACGCTATCCCGCTCTGAAATTATCGCGTGAGGATGCCGTTCACGGTGCGCATGATTTTGCGCGGGTTGTCGTCGTGAAGTTCTGGCGGCAGCGCGGATGGTGGGAATCCTTGCAAGCACACGGGGCGCACCCAGCGCTGAATGGCAGCGGTGCCGACGCTCGTCGAACGTGAGTCGGTCGTGGCTGGGTAGGGACCGCCGTGTTGCATCGAGGAGCAGACTTCCACGCCGGTGGGGAAG
>JBEIQV010000373.1:0-2739 GCA_040376335.1 Verrucomicrobiia bacterium
GACGCAGTTCAAGAAATACGAAAACGGGCATTGGTATCGCGTGCGCGTCAAAGTCACTAAAGCAAAGCTCGATGTGTGGATTGACGACGAGCAAATGGTGAAGCTCGAACTCGAAGGCAAGCAACTCTCCATGCGCGCTGGCGAAATCGAAAGCTCCGCACCATTCGGCTTCGCGTCATACCGGACGAATGCCGCGCTAAAAGAAATCCGCTGGCGCAAAGTGCAGCCCTGAGCCACGCGCTCTAATCCCATTCCCATGAAAAAATACGCAATGGCGCTCGCGCTCTTCACCTCAACCGCACTCGCATGGGATCCCGCCGGACACATGCTAGTCGGTCAAATCGCATGGGAGCTTTCTTCCCCAAAGACCCGCGCCGCAGTCACTGAACTAGTCGCGACGCTCGACAATAAATTCAACGAGGCTCAGCCCTACAATTTCGTGACCGCAGGATGCTGGATGGACGATCTGCGCTCGCTGCCGAAGAAACAATACCTTTGGTCGAAGTGGCATTATGTGGACATCGCCAAGGACGATGACGGTAAAAATTTCGAACTCCCCGAACCGCCACACGTCGTCTGGGCCATCGGCGAAAACCTAAAAGTGCTCCGCGACAAAGACGCTCCGAAAGACGAACGCGCAAAAGCACTCGGACAAATCATCCACTGGATCGGCGACGTTCATCAGCCGCTCCACGCCACAACTTGGGACGACCACGGCGGCAACGGCTACCTCATCATGGGCGTGCCCTTCACCGATCTCTGGCCCGGCACAAAAGCAAATCTCCACTCGTTTTGGGACAAAGCATTTCGCTTCGATCTCGATGTCCGTCTTGTCGTCGAGCAATGGCAATGCCCTAAAACGGATGCCCGTCCCAAAGCCCCCGGCGAAGGAGTCATCGCCGACGAAGCCAAAAAGCTCATGGCGCGCTTCCCGAAAAACTCCCTTCCCGAACTCGCAACCAAAAGCGACTCCGAAGCATGGGCGAAAGAAAGCCACATCCTCGGCTGCACGAAAGCCTACCCCCCCGGCGAACACCCGCGCGATACCGCCGTGCACAAACTCTCCCCGACCTTCATCCAAGAATGCAACACCATCGCCGGACGCCGCGTCGTTCTCGCCGGCCACCGCCTCGCCGCGCTGCTCGGTGAGCTTTTCCCGTAGCTATTGGGAATTCAGCAGCGCGAACTCCTTTCTCTACAGTAAGCGCCCCATTTGCAGACAAACCGCTTGCCAACGACTGCGCACTCGCCGATATACGCCGCCCCTCAACGCCAGCGTAGCTCAGTGGTAGAGCAGCGGTTTCGTAAACCGCAGGTCATGGGTTCGAATCCCATCGCTGGCTCCCTAAGTAGGATGAGGATTTGAAGCCGTTGTGGTATACGGTATGAGGGCTTATTCCCGCTTGCAGGCGACTCCCTCAAGGAATACCAGAAGGAAATGCGAACTACCCAGTCATCGCGTCAGCCTCCGCAGTCGTGGTGCGCGGGGGTGGCATATCACTCCTCCAAACAACACCGCTTCCCTTTTCAAAAAACGCCGCGCCCACTAGGAGGGCAGCCATAAAGTCTAGTCCGCTCCACATGAAAACCAAAAAGGTCAAACATCTGGATACAGGCCCACCCTTCACATGCAAGGCTCAGCGAGAAGAGGTGGCGTCCGCAGTGAAGGAACTCACCCTGCTATGTGCGCAACGACCCATGCCGCAAGACGCATTTCTTAGGGAGATTCAGCGTATCGCTCACGAGCACGCTCAGCCTTGCGGATGCGATCTCATCGTGCAACACACCGATGACGGCGTGACCAAACTCCGAATCCAAACCAGCGTGCAAAAAGCCGGAAACCCGTGCGAGGTTTGCAACATCATCGAATGCTTCTTCCATCAACGAGATGAGTAGGCATGCATACGCAATCAACATTCAGCTGGCTTACCCCCGAAACGAGTTAAAGTGGAGCGCAGGGGAAGAAGGCGTGTGTTCGCTCTTCTGCGCAAACAGTTCCGCCGTGCCCGCAGATGCCTCAACGAATACACGAAGTGTATGCGAGCTACTCAGTCCTCGTGCCCGGCTTCGCAAAAATCTTCCCACTCCCCGACGCCAGCCCTTGTATAGACTGTTTTCGAAGCAGCGGGTGCGAAGGCGATTTCCCAACAGGAGCTAAAAACGCGTAACTAAAATATGAAACTCCTCGGAAATATCATCTGGCTGATTTTCGGGGGGATCCTGATTTCCATCGAATACCTCATTGCGAGTATCATTTTAATGGTGACTATTATTGGAATACCTTTCGGGCTTCAAACTCTGAAACTCGCAGTGCTGGCTCTATGGCCATTTGGCTCAGAAGTAAGAACAATACCGGGCAATACGGGATGCATCTCCACGCTGGTGAATATCATCTGGATTTTCATCGGTGGAATTTGGATTGCGCTGACGCACCTGGCTTTTGGTGTGCTGTTCGCCGTAACAATCGTTGGAATTCCGTTTGCCCTGCAACATTTCAAGATGGCCGGACTGGCTCTGACTCCTTTCGGGAGGGATATTGTGTAAATTTAATTCAAAAGTGACAACTACCCTCACCCACTGACACAGATTTTATCCTATGATCATGTGGCTCAAGCCGCCCACGCTGTCGGCAATTCATCCAGCCTCGTAGTATAGCGTGGAGTCCGACGTTCCGCTCGGAGACGCCAGCTCGTATCGAATCCCATCGAATCCCATCGAATCCCATCGAATCCCATCGAA
>JBEIQV010000144.1:0-8234 GCA_040376335.1 Verrucomicrobiia bacterium
CGCTACAACCGCGAGACTTTGGAAATCACCTACAAAGGCAAAAACATCGCCGACGTGCTCGATATGACCGTGGACGAAGCAGCGCGGTTTTTCCGAAACATACCGGGCGTCCACGACAAGCTGGTCGCGCTGGAGGATGTTGGCCTCGGCTATCTCCATCTCGGACAAAACGGAACCACGCTCAGCGGCGGCGAAGCACAGCGCATCAAACTGGCTGCCGAACTTTCCAAAAAGGCAACAGGCCGCACCGCGTATATTTTGGACGAACCAACAACGGGGCTACATTTTGCCGACATCCAAAAGTTACTCGAAGTGCTGATGAAACTCCGCGACTCTGGGAACACGCTCATTATCATTGAGCACAACCTCGAAGTCATCAAATGCGCCGACTGGCTCGTGGAAATGGGACCCGAAGGCGGAAATGCAGGCGGACGCATCGTGGTAGAAGGCACGCCCGAGGAAGTTGCGAGAGTGGACGCGAGCCACACAGGACGCTATTTACGGAGGATGCTATGACGAACGCCAAATGCCGAATGATGAATTGCAAAACACTGCGCCCGATCTCCGGGAGCATCGCTATGTTCCTTGCGTCAATTGTCGTTTCTCATTCCTCGCACGCCGAACTCGCCGAACTCGCACAATCGAGGAAGGCCATTGCGGAAAACATTCCGCAAGTTGCGATCTTTAAATTAAACGCCGCATTGGCCTCCCCCGCCCTTGCGCCAAACGAACGCACTGCGGCCCAGCGCCTACTCGCCGAAGCCCAGATCGCTTCAAGCCAATATGAGCAAGCACTCAAGACGCTCGCGCAAATAACCGATCTCACAGATTCCACTGCGGCCCTTATGCGCGCCCATGCTTTGGCCGGCGCGGGACGATGGGGCGAAGCGCTACCGATTTACAAATCGCTCTGTAAACTCCCAACTCCACTGCCCTCTGCGGCCCTTGGAGAAGCCGAATGCCTCCAGGCGCTCGGCCAGACTACTGAGGCAGCCGACGCACTGGAACGCTTCGTTAAATCCGCTGACGCATCCACCGCATCGCAACTCCGGCTAGCGAGCCTGCGCGTCGAACTCGGGCAGGTGAAAGAAGGGCACAGCCTGCTGTCATCTGCGCCAAAAGGTTCACCCACCGACGAAAAATGGCGCGCATACATCGGGGCACGAATATTACTTTTAGAAAAGAAGCCGCAGGCGGCTCTCGCGGCTCTCGAACAGATGCTGAAGCCCGACGACGCTCAGCGTATCGAAGGTCTATCGGATAATCTCTATGCCGCAGTCGCACTTGCCGAGGCAGAGGCACGGCTCTCAATGAGCGGCCCGGACGCGGCGGAGAAGTCACTCGAAGCCTTTATCAACAAAAATCCGGAAAGCCCGCACCTCGAACTCATCTTCCGCCGACTCGATCAAATATACGCAGCGGACAAAACGCCCACCGAAGGTGCGTTGCACAAAATCGTTCGCGACTTACCGCCCAGGGCCGGCGCACTCGCGCAATTCTACGTAGCGCGCCTCCAACTCCGCGAGAAACGTTACGTAAAGGCAGACAGTTCATTAAAACTCTTCCTGAAGCAGTTCCCAGAGCACTCGCAAACACCCGAAATCCATGCGATGCAGGCCGAACTCGCCCTGGCCACTGCCGGAGCTGGCGACACCAAAAAAGCACTCGCAAATGCCGAGAGTGCCTTGATCGCCGCATCACGCACTGCGCGCGACGACGAACAGCGCGCCGAGTTCGCACTTCGCACGGCGCTGGTTAATTTGCAGCAAGGCGAATTCGTCAGCGCCGCAACCCATCTCGAAACTGCGAAACACTCGCCACGCCTCCGCCAAAACGCGGCCTACAACACAGCGCTCGCATGGCTGATGCAGAAAAATTTCACACGCTTCCGCGAAGACATTGCAGTGTTCGTTGACGAACAACTTGCCGGGCAACTCTTCATCGAGGCCGGGCTCGTGCAGTCACGCGCCAATGAAATCGAAGCGTCAAAAACACTCCGCGCCTTTCTCAATAAACACCCCGAACATCCGCGCAGGGCAGAGGCGCAAATCGCGCTTGCCGAACTCGATTTTCAGCAAGGCAATACATTGGATACGAAGGCACTCATTCAGACCGTCGCCGATAGTGCACCCACGCCCGAGATGATTGAGCAAAGCGAGTATCTTGCCGTATTCCTCGAAGAAGCCAAACAGCCGCGTGACGACGAAAAAGTAATCACACTCGCCCGTGCCTTTGCCTCCGCAAATCCTCAGTCCCTGCATCTCGCCGACGTGCGCATGAAACTCGGGCAAGTCTATTTTCAGCGTGAAGATTTCCTGAATGCGCAGGAGCAATTTGAGACCGTTTCCCGTGCCGAGAGCGCATTCACCGAGACTGCCCTCTTCCTCGCCGGACAGTGCGCGATGAAACTCATCAGCAGCGAAGCGCTCAACCACTCACTCGAACTCTTCGGTAAAGTCGCCGAGCGAAAGGGAGCCCTAGAAGCCCACGCGCGACTGCAACAAGCCATCATCAAGAACAAACTAGGTGCGGAGGACGACGCCGTGAAAATCTACGACAGTCTCCTAGGCACACCCAAGCCGCCCGATCCCGAGGTTCGCTACGCAGCGCTCGTCGGCAAGGGTGACAACCTCGTCCTTCTCGGCAAGAAGGATCCGAAGCAAACCGAAGCCGCTCTCACTACCTACGACCATCTCCTCGGTCTGCCCGAAGTCGGCCCCTCATGGCGGAATCAGGCCGCCTACAAAAAAGGCAAAGCCCTCCAGCAACTAGATCGCAACGACGAGGCACTCGCACTTTTCTACGACATCCTCGACCGCAGCACCACCGGCCCCCGCGAAACATTCTGGTATGCGAAGGCAGGCTTCGATGCCGCAGGTATCCTCGAAGCCCGCCAGCAATGGAAAAATGCCATCGGCATTTATGAAAAGATGGCCAAACTATCTGGCCCACACGCCGAACAGGCGAAGCAGCGCGTAAAAACCCTGCGCCTCGAACATTTCCTCTGGGACTGAGAGTCCTTGAGTTTTCAGTTTCCTCGGGGCGGATTTCCAATTATCTCCGCGCTCCCCTAGGACACCATTCTACCATCACCAATGCCAAAACTCTTCATTCCAGGTCCTGTCCAAGTTTCCGAAAAAACCTTTCGCGCCATGTGCCGCCCGATGATCGGGCATCGCAGCAATGATTTCAAAAAGCTGTATGGCGGGATTCAACCGCGACTGAAGGAACTCTTCGGCACGACGCAGCCGGTGATGCTTTCCACGAGCAGTGCGTGGGGCGTGATGGAGGGTGCTGTTCGCAATCTCGTCGGCTCGGGCAAGGTGCTCAACTGCATGTGCGGTGCGTTTTCCGACAAGTGGCTGGATGTTTCAAAAAAGTGCGGCAAGGACGCGGTGGCGCTGCAAGTGGAATGGGGTCAGCCCATCCGTGGCGAACAACTCCGCGAGGCGCTGAGCGCGGGCGGATTTGATGCGGTGACTTTGATTCACAATGAAACCTCGACTGGCGTGATGAGCGACATTCGCGAGATCGCGGCGGTGATGAAGGATTTCCCGGATACGCTGCTCGTCGTGGACAGCGTGTCTTCGTTCAGCGTGGTTCCGCTGCCGATGGATGAGTTGGGCATTGATGTGCTGCTCACCGGCTCGCAGAAGGCGCTCGCGATGCCTCCGGGGCTCGCTCTTTTTGCCGCGAGCAAGAAGGCAATGGAACGGGCGGCGACTGTGAAGGGACGCGGCTACTATTTTGATTTTGTGGAGTTCGCGAAAAATCAGGCGGAGGACATGACGCCGAGCACGCCGAGCATCAGCCACATCTACGCGCTGGAATCGAAGCTCGACGATATTTTCACCGAGGGCGTCGCTGCGCGTCATGCGCGTCATGCGGAAAACAACAGTATTGTCCACGAGTGGGTGAGGAAGCATGGCTTTGATTTCTTCGCACCCGAGGGCTTCCGCTCGAAATCGCTCACGTGCATCGCGAATAACAAGGGCATTGATGTCGCAGAGATGGCGAAGAAGGCCAAGGAGCGCGGCTTCATCATTGATGGCGGCTACGGCAAGCTGAAGGGGAAAACCTTCCGTCTCTCCAACATGGGCGACGAGACGCCGGCAACGATGCGCGAACTGCTCACGGCGCTGGATGAGTGCCTCGGCTAGCCGGACACCGTTCTCGACATGGCGGCTTTTCGCAGCGATATTCCTCATCCGTGAGCGCGCCCAAACGGCCAAAGTCCAAACACCGTCGCCCTCCAAAAAAGGACGAAGAGGAGGAAGATTTGTTCAACAAGTCACTGCACCGCATCCATGCGAACACGGCGGATGCGACGGATGCTGAGTTCGATGAAGAAGAGGATCTGGCCCGTCCCGAACGGCGGCGTTGGTGGCACAGGTTCTGGAATTTCATCGTAGGGCTCAGCCTGCTCCCGTTCGCGTGCATTCTCACGGCGGCGCTTTTCCGCGCGCTCTCCAAAGCCACTGCGCAGCAGAGCGGTATTCCATTTTGGATGACGCATGAATTTCTCATGTTCGGCGTCGGCGGCACTGCGTGGCTCGCATGGACGGCCATCAGCCTCTGCATCTGGCATGAACCACGACCCGTGCGCCTTTATGTGCTGGGACATGAATGGACGCACGCCATCGCCTCCTGGCTCTTCCATGGGAAAGTAAAAGACATCCATGTCAGCCGGGACGGCGGCTACATCGTTACAGACAAATACAATTTCTACATCGCACTGGCTCCGTATCTGTGGCCGATCTATAGCGCGATTGTGCTCATCATCTGGGGAATCGTTGGTTGGTTCGACGTGGCGCCTTACCAACGGGAATGTTTCCTCGGTGCGCTCGGCTTCACGTGGATGTTTCACCTCACTTTTACACTGTGGATGCTGCCAAAAGGACAGACGGATTTCGACGGGCCGGGCCGGGTATTTTCATTCACGCTCATCTATCTCGCGAATGTCCTGCTGCTCGGCCTCGCAATCATTCCCCTCGCACCGGAAGTGACTCTCGCGAGCTATTGGGATGCGCTAAGCACGAGCTTCCTCTCGTTTTACCACACAGCAATCACTGTCACCGCAAAGATTCTCCACGCGCTTGGCATCCTCGGACAGGGCCACTCCCAATAGTCGCGAGAGAAAAGAATCACCTTCCCCAAGGCACGGGCACGCTTCCTGCATTTTGCACTGCCCTACACAGCCCTATGAAACATCTCTTCCTCGCCATCGCCGCCGTCATTAGCCTCTGCTCTTGCGCAGGCACACGAGTCACCAACACTCAGGTCGCAACCGGCGCCATGTCTCCAAAGAAAATATTCATTCGCCCATTCGGAGTTGGTGAATTTCGGGGCGCTCACGGCGGAGAAGCTATGAAAACCATCCTTCATTCGCAGGCAGGAAATCAGTTTGCGGAGATTCTCAAAGGCGAACTCGCCAAGATCGCTCCAACTACCGTCCTCGCTGATGACGAAGCTGCCGATGGCGGCTGGCTCGTCGAAGGCGAATTGCAGGTGGTGGACGCTGGATGCCCGATTGCCCGCGTGCTCTTCGGACGCCTCGGTGTTGGTCGCAGCGGAATCCTCGTCCATGTCCGCATCACCGATGCAGGCCGTAAAGCCAGCCACGACGGCAAGGGCGGCACCGGCAATACACTCTACGAATTCGACGTCGCCGGCGGCAGCCGCCTCACGCACGGAGACGGCAACGAGCACGCACCCGGCACCGGTTATGCACCCGCCTTCGACTACCGCAATGCAGCCGAGCGCATCGCATGTGTCCTAGAACCAGATCGCCACGCATACGGTCTGCGCACCTCATCTCCGCGCCAGTAATCAGATTTCAAGTTGTTGGTTGGGAAAAAAGGAGGATGGAGTCCATAGGCTTCATCCTCCTTCTCTTTTTTCGGAAAAACTCCCTACTCGTCCTTCGGCACCTTCTCCAAAATCATCCGCGTGATGTCATCACTGCTGATGCCTTCACTCTGCGCCGCGAAATTCGGAATAATGCGATGGCGCATAATGCTCGGAGCTACCGCAGCTACATCGTCGCAACTCACGTAGATTTGCCCACGCAAGATAGCGTGCGCTTTCGCAGCGAGAATAAGATTGAGCGAAGCACGCGGGCCCGCCCCCCAACTCAGCCACTTTTTACAAAACTCGAGCGACTGCGGACTTTTCGCACGCGTGGATGCGACAATTTTCTGCGCATACCGTAGCACGTGCTCGGCGACGGGCATCCGACGAACCGTGCCCTGCAAATACATGATGTGCTCCAGCCCCAGCACCTGACGAGGCGTGGCCGTCTTTCCACCCGTGCCGCGCCGCATGACTTCGAGTTCCTCGTCGGCGCTCGGGTAGTCCACGTAAATCATAAACATGAAGCGGTCGAGCTGCGCCTCAGGCAGCGGATAGGTGCCCTCCTGCTCGACAGGATTTTGCGTCGCGAGGACGAAGAATGGATCAGGCAGTTTGTGATCAATGCCGCCAGCTGTGATTTTGCGTTCCTGCATCGCCTCAAGCATCGCGGCCTGCGTCTTCGGCGGCGTGCGGTTGATTTCGTCGGCGAGGATGACGTTTGCAAAAATCGGCCCCGGCAAAAACTTGAACTCACGTTCGTTGGTTTGCGGATTTTGGTAAATGACCTCCGTGCCCGTGATGTCGCTCGGCATGAGGTCGGGCGTGAACTGGATGCGCTTGAATTGCAGGTTCATCGCCTGCGCGAGTGTGGAAATCAGCAGCGTCTTCGCGAGTCCGGGAACGCCCACGAGCAGCGCGTGCGAGCGCGTGAAAATGCTGATGAGCAGTTCATCTATCACCTTCTCCTGCCCGACGATCACCTTCCCGATTTGGTGACGGAGCAATCCGTGCGCTTCTTTAAAATACGTGATGGCCTGAATGTCATCCTCTTGGAATTGCACGGACTTTTCCTTCGGCTCGGAATTCTCGACGGGCGGCGGTGGAGGCGTGTCGTTAGTCATTGGAAAGTGCGGGCGAGTAGAGCAGCGACAGCGCAGTGTGCAAGGCTGGCGAGCACTTACAGGCCGAGGCGGTATTCAAAGCTGTCCACCAGTGCGAGCCAGCTTGCCTGAATGATATTGTCGCTGACGCCGACTGTGCCCCACGACTTTTTGCCATCGGTGCTCGTGATGAGCACGCGTGTGCGCGCAGCGGTGCCTTGCTGGCTGTTGATGATGCGAACCTTGTAATCCTCCAGCCGGATATCGCGAATACCTGGGTGGAAAGGCGCGAGCGCTTTGCGCAAAGCAGCGTCGAGTGCGTTCACGGGGCCGTCGCCCTCTGCGACGGTGTAACTCTGCTCGCCGCCGACTTTCAGTTTCACAGTCGCCTCGCATTTGTCCCAGCGCGCATCGCCTGCACGACGATAAGTGCAGTGATATTCGAGCAGTTCAAAAAGTGGCTGATATTTCCCTGTGGCCTTGCGCATCAGCAGTTCAAACGACGCCTCCGCTGCTTCGAACTCGTAACCTTCGCTTTCAAGCTGCTTCATCGTGTTGAGCACGGCTTGCACTTCGGGTGCGCCCTTTTTCAACTCAAAGCCTAGCCCCTCGGCCTTCGCGAGGACGTTCGACTGTCCGCTCATGTCGCTCACGCTGATGATGCGCGAATTGCCCACAAGCGCGGGGTCCACATGCTCGTATGTGCGCGCGAGTTTTTGCACCGCGTGGACATGAAGTCCGCCCTTGTGCGTAAAAGCTGCATCGCCCACGAAAGCCGCGCGGATGTCCGGCGCGACATTGGCTAGCTCTGCAACGAAGGTGGCCAGTTCGCGCAGACGCGTGAGGTCGGGCACGACGTTGATGCCGAGCTTGAGTTGAAGATTCGCGATGGCAGTGATGAGGTTGCAGTTTCCCACTCGCTCGCCGTAGCCATTGATCGTCCCCTGCACCTGCACCGCCCCCGCCTCGACGGCAGCGAGTGCATTGGCGACGCCAAGACCACAGTCGTTGTGCGTATGGATGCCCACAGGCTTGCCAAGATGCGCGATAGCCTTGCGAGTCACGTCTGCGATGAAGCCCGGAAGATTTCCACCATTCGTCTCACAAAGGACGACGAGATCCGCGCCTGCATCACTCGCCGCCTTGATCGTAGCGAGCGCGTATTCCGGTGCTTCCTTGTAGGCGTCGAAAAAATGCTCCGCATCGTAAAGCACCTCACGCCCGTGCTTTTTTAAATGCGCCACCGTATCGCGGATCATCGCCAGATTTTCTTCCAGCGAA
>JBEIQV010000344.1:0-3233 GCA_040376335.1 Verrucomicrobiia bacterium
GCGGGAATCCTACCTGAGCCAGTCGCCGAAGGCTCTGCTGCAAAAACGCTCGGTGCATTTGCACATTTCGTCACCACGCTCTTCTCGCAACTCGCCTCGCTGGAAACACCACGCAGCGCGTCAGAGTGGACATTCTCCCTTCGCACGCTGCTCGATACGTTCATCTCTGCCGATGATAGTTTCACCGACGAGCGCAGCGACGTCGCCACGCACCTCGACGCCATCGCAGCCAATGTCGCACAGGCGATTCCTTATCCAGAACTAGCGACTGGTTTGCCCGCACTTTCCGAACTCTCCCTGCAAATCATTCGCGCCCACGTGAACACCCTGCTCGCGAATACAGACCGCGCAGGCACCGGCTTTCTCTCAGGCCGCGTCACCTTCTGCTCGATGAAGCCCATGCGTTCGATTCCTCACCGAGTCATTGCTTTGCTCGGCCTCGACGGCGACAAATTCCCTCGCCGTGACACCGCGCCGAAATTCGATCTCGTCGCTGCCGAACCAAAGCCGGGAGATCGCAGCACGCGCGACGATGACCGCCAGATTTTCATAGAGGCAATTCTCGCCGCGCGCGACGTGCTGCACCTCAGTCACGTCGGCCTCTCTGCAAAGGACAACGCTCCACTCCCGCCGAGCACTCTTGTCGCAGAACTCCTCGCGCACCTCGACGCGGCATTCACCACGCATGACGAAACATTGCCATCGCAACTCGTCATACACACTCATCCGCTGCAAGCCTTCAGTCAGCAGGCATTCGTTACTCCGTTGTTCTCGTTCTCATCGGAAAATGCACGAGCCTGCGCTGCCACGAGGGGCGTTCGTCACGCACGTGGTCCGCTTTTCTCAGAGCCGCTGCCGGAGCCCGAAATTGCACGCGAACTTTCCCTCGAACGCCTCACGCAATGTCTCGTGCATCCCGTGAAGTTTTTTTGCGCGCGTGCAAAATATCCGTCTGCCCGGCGAAGAAATGGAAGCCGCCGATACAGAGCCGCTCGAACTCGACACTCTCACCGCCTACAGCCTGCGTAACGACCTCGCAGCGGCTTCGCTCGCTGGCACTGCAACCCGCACAATCGAACACTCCCTCCGTGCTAGTGGTGCGCTCCCTCCCGCCTATCCCGGTTTTGATACATTCAGCATCGCGGAAGTGCGTGCACGCACCTTTGCGAAACGCGTTGCCGCCTTCACGCCCGGCACTGCACTGCCGCCGACTCCTATCGAATTCACCGTGGATGAATGGCGCGTCAACGGCACGCTCACCAGTGCATACAGCGGCGGTCTGATTTTTGCGCGACCGGCAAAGCTAAAGGCCAGAGACCTTCTCCGCGCATGGCTGGCACACCTCGCTCTGTGCGCATCCTCGCCCACTTCCATTGCGCCGAACACGCTCATCATCACCGAGGATAGTGAACATCAATTCCGCAAAGTCACTGATGCGACTGCGCACCTGCGCGAGATCCTCCGTTTTTTCCGCGCGGCACACTGCGAACCACTGCGCTTCTTCCCCGAGTGCGCGCTTGCCTACGCCGAAGCCGACGACCGCCCGCTCGCTTCCGCAGCCGAAAAGTGGAGCGGTGACAGCGACTACATACGCTACGAGAACGCTGACGACTGGAATGCCTTCCTCTTCGGACACGAGGAATCACCGCTTGATGAATCATTCGAGCAATGGGCCGGGGCAATTTTCGACCCGCTCCTCGAACACCTCACCGACATCGAATGAACTTCGATTTAGCCAACACTTCATTGCCGCACGGTGTCACGGTGCTCGAAGCGAGCGCAGGCACGGGCAAGACCTACGCACTGGCAGGCATCTATCTGCGCCTAGTCATTGAGCACGATCTGACGCCGGGGCAAATCCTCGTAACCACTTACACCGAGGCCGCGACTGCGGAATTGCGCGGGCGAATCCGCGAGCGTCTGGAAAATGCGGATGCTGTTTTCCGAGGCACGCCGCCCGACGATAACGACACTCTGCTCCCCGCGCTGCTTGCACGCATTGAAAAGACAAAAGCCATTGAGCGACTCACTAATGCAATTCGTGGATTCGACGAGGCGGCCATTCACACGATTCACGGCTTTTGCGAACGCACGCTGAAACAAAACGCCTTCGAGAGCGGCAGCACCTTTGACGCAGAGCTTCTCCCCGATCAGAGCGACTTGCTCCGCGAAGTCGCAGCCGACTTTTACCGCAGTCAGGCCTACGGTAGCGATCCGCTCCCGGCTGCTCTGGCACTTGCGTGCGATATCAGCGTGGAGACCCTATCCAAATTGCTCCCGCGCGTGCTCTCGAATCCGCAAATTAGGATTCTCCCTGACAATGCCGACATCGCAGCGAGGCAAAATAGTGCACGGAAACTGATCGCCGCATTTGCATCGAAGTGGACGCAGTGGCGCGACGAAGTGCGCACAGTTTTTCTCACGCCAGAAGGCAACGTTTGGGCGAAAGCCGCTGCAAAACCTGGTGTCACCGAGCCACTGCTCGACGCACTCGATAAGCTCGCAGTCGGAAATGAAGCACCAGTCGCGGCCTACCATGCGTTTGCGCAATTCACGAATGAATGGCTCGCAGAGCAAACTTTGAAGAAACCGAAACGTGAGACGCCTCGTCACGACTTCTTCGATCTCTCCTCTCAGTTCGCAGAGTTACTTGCTGGCTATGGCCCTGCGGCGAACGCAGAATTTCTAGCATGGGCACGCGAAGAATCCGCGAAACGCAAAGCCTCTCGTGGTCTACGCTCCTTCGACGATCTGCTCACCACACTCCATGCTGCGCTGCACAGCGCGAAAGGCGATGCGCTCGCAGCCAGCATCCGCGCCCAGTATCACGCCGCGCTTGTGGATGAGTTTCAGGATACCGATTCCGTGCAGGACTCGATCTTTTCGCGAGTATTCGGCGGTGATGGCACGTGGCTGTTTCTCATCGGAGATCCAAAACAGGCCATCTACGGATTCCGTGGCGCGGATGTCTTTTCTTACCTCGCGGCGACACAGCGCACCGGCGCTCGACGCTTTACCCTCGGAACAAATTATCGTTCGACGAAAAATCTAGTGAACGCAGTGAATGCGCTCTTTGCACCCCACGAGCGGCCTTTCATCGAGGAGCGCATCCGTTTTCAAGATGCTACGGCAGCGGGACGCGCGGAAGAAAAGCCGTTGCTAGTGGACGGCGCGGCGCGTGCGCCAATGCAATTGTGGCATTGGGAAAACGATAAACCAATCAACACAGGCAC
>JBEIQV010000408.1:0-2072 GCA_040376335.1 Verrucomicrobiia bacterium
AGCAACTCCGGGCTCAAGGCCAACGACCGCATCGTGGCCATCACGCGCGCCGACGGCCAGACGGTGGACACTACGAAAGATCCACGCGAAGCCTATGGAGCCCTTCGCACTGGCCAGCGCGGCAGCACCGTCTCGCTCACCGTAGCGAACGAGACAGGAGCGACGCGCACCGTGAACACTGTGCTGGATCGTTTCCCAGCGCAGGATTGGGGACGCGGCGGCTTCGGCGGAGGCGGGAGACGCACGCGATAAATAGACGGCGTGACCGGTGATTGGCGTGCATTTCGAGCCGCCCACGCTCCATCCGCCACACGGCTCGTCCTTTGCAATGGCTTGACGGCATGAGTATTTGGCCTTTATTGCGCGCCCCCAAAGTAGGAATGAAACATCAAGGATTCGCGTTTGCTTTTATCGCATTGTTCATCGTCGGCTGCGCCAACGATGCGCGCTTTAGTCGTGAGACCATTTATCTCAACGGCAAGCGCACACCCACCGACAGCGGCAAGCGAATGAACTTCGACAACGTCTCGTATTGGGATGGCGACCAAGCGGCGGGTGCTCCCCGGGTGCGGATCAGTATCAGCGAGCAAAAGGCGTATTTCTACAAGGGAGACCAGCTGGTGGGTATCTCGATACTCTCCACGGGGCGCGAGGGTTTCGGCACGCCGACCGGGAAATTTAAGATTCTGCAGAAAAACAAAGATCATGTCTCCTCGCTTTACGGAGACTACGTGGATGCGGTGACCGGAGAGGTGGTGAAAAAGGACATCGATCGCACCAAGGACCCGATGCCTAAGGGCGCGAAGTATGATGGCGCGAAGATGCCTTACTTCATGCGCATCCATGGCGGCGTAGGGATGCATGTGGGCTTCCTTCCCGGCTATCCCGCATCGCACGGCTGTATCCGGATGCCTGCCTTTATGGCGGAGGCATTTTTCAACAACGTATCACTCGGCACACCCGTGGCCATCGAACACTGAAATGTCTGCACAAGTCCCAGCGGTCAGCATTACGGAAACGAAGCAGCTTCTGGGTGGCGCGAACCCGCCGCGGCTCATTGACGTGCGCGAGACGGAGGAATGGGAGCATTGCAAAATCCCCGGAGCGGAACTTCTCCCGCTCTCGCAATGGCCCGCGCTTGCGCAGGAAAAGCTGGCCGACAAATCGCAGGCGCTGCTCATCCACTGCCACCACGGCGGTCGCTCAGCACGCGCTGTCGCGTGGCTTTTACAGCAAGGCTACACGGACGTGCGCAACGTGGCCGGCGGCATTGATGCGTGGTCGCTGGAGATCGATCCAAGCGTGCCGCGATACGAATAATCTGCGTCTGCTTTTCTCCAGTCGCCATGCTCGCGACACCTCAGGATCGTCAGGTTGTCACCAAATCTTCCCTTCACACACTTCCGCCGACCAAATAACATTCGCGCGATTAACCGAATGACCATTAAAGCGCCAAAAGCCGAGCCAGCATCCGCCTATCGCACGCGACTGGCTACGAGCGAAGCGGACGTCCGCGCCGCACAGCACTTGCGCTTTGAGGTCTTCAACGTCGAGATGCACGAGGGGCTGAAGGAAAGCTGGCAGACCGAGTTGGACGCCGACCGCTTCGACGAGAGCTGCGACCATTTGCTCGTCGAGAAAGCATCCACGGGAGCCATCGTCGGCACCTATCGTTTGCAGACCGGAGCGATGGCCGCCGAACGCCACGGCTACTACAGCGCGCAGGAGTTCGATTTTTCGCCCTACGAGCCCTATCGCGACGAAATCGTGGAACTCGGTCGTGCGTGCGTCCACATTGACCATCGAAAGGCGAACGTCCTCAACATGCTCTGGCGCGGCATCGCCGAATACGCCCGGGAACGAGGCGCGCGTCTGCTCCTCGGATGCAGCTCCATTACCTCGCAAGACCCCGCGCTCGGCCTGGCCATGTATGAAAAACTCGCTGCGACAAAACTCGCCCCCGAGCAGTTTCGCACCGTCCCGCTTCCTGCCTTCGCGATGCCGCGCGTTGCGCCACTAGCCGATTGTCCCGAGCCGCCGCGCCTTCTTCGCTCCTACATGAATGTGGGCGC
>JBEIQV010000411.1:0-2037 GCA_040376335.1 Verrucomicrobiia bacterium
ACAAAGTGAGGAAGCGTCGAAACGCAATCGCGACATAGTCTTCGCAACCGAACGACCGAAGGAGGCGCAGACGCCGCCCGCTCATTTTAACTGGGATCTCTTCCTCGGCCCCGCTGTGGAGCGTCCGTTTCACAGCGTCTATTTCCCCGGCCCGAAGTGGTATCGCTGGTGGGATTTCGGCAGCGGCACGATGAGCGACCTCGGCTCGCATTGGAACGACCTGCCATTCTGGGCGCTCAATCTCGATGCACCGCTCACCATCGAAGCCAGCCCCGGCCCTGCTGACGCGGAACTCGCGCCCGCGACCATGTCCGCGACTTACGAATACGGCCCGCGCGGCACCATGCCCGCGTGCAAACTCACGTGGTATCAAGGCGAATTGCGCCCGGCGATTTGGACGGAAAAGAAAATCCCGCAATGGGACAGCGGCGCACTTTTCATCGGCGACAAGGGAATGTTACTCGCCGACTACGGAAAGCATGTCCTGCTTCCCGAAGAGCAATACAAAGACTTCCAGCGCCCGGCGCAGACAATCCCCGACAGCATCGGCCATCACAAAGAATGGCTGGAAGCCGCGAAGAACGGCGGCCCGACGACGTGCAACTTCGACTACAGCGGCGGACTTACCGAAGCAAATCACCTCGGCAACGTCGCCTATCGCGTCGGTAAAAAAATCCACTGGGACGCCGCGAAACTCGAATGTCCCGGCACACCCGAAGCCGCAAAATTCCTCAAGCGCGAATACCGCAAGGGGTGGGAGTTGGTATAAATTTCCCGCTGGCGGCGCGGGCGCTTCCACCGCACATAGAGAGACAGTATGGCTACGACGACCTCTCCTTTTCTGCTCGATAGAGTTTCGGCGTTGGTGATTTTTGGCGCGGCAGCGGGGACGGCACTTCTCTTCGCAGGTATCTACGGCGCCTGCGGTGCGTATTCGCCTGCGCAGGGAATCATGCCGCCTGACGGCGAGAAGATGCACTGGTGGAGTTACGTTTATTTTTCCATCGTGACGCAGGCGACCATTGGCTATGGCGACTTTCGTCCGCTTGGTTTGTCCCGGCTCGTCGCATGTCTCCATGCGGGCATCGGTATTATCACGACGGGCTTGCTCGTTGCGAAGATCACGTCTTCAGCGATTTCGCGCTATCGCATTTTGAAAAAACAGGCGTGCGATCATTGGGTGGACATCGTGCGGCATCGCGACGGACGCATCGAGGTGGGCATCCTCGAACTCGCGTGGGACGACAACGCGCTCGAACTGAACGGGCACAACTACACTCCAGAAGGACTGCTCGTGGATTCTTTTCACTCGCACCTCGTCGAGGACGACTGGCCGCGCAGCCTGACATTCCGCTACACGAGCGACGAAGGTGCGGCGGACTACGTGGAGGGATACATCACGGTGTGGTTTCACGCTCCGCCGCGTGGGCTGCCGATGGCGTTTTCGGCGAATGTGCGGGATTATTTGAAGCCGGACACCAAACCCGTGATTCGTGGCTGGCGAGTGACGCCGGAGGAGTTGCAGTTGCTAAGAAAGATGCACGACCCGCTTCACAACGCAGAAGTCGTGGGGCACTTCATCAAAAAGTATCTCGCGCACGTGCCCGAGTTGCCGAAGTAGGACGGGCTCGTGGGCTACGCGTAATTCAGCCACGGCCCCAGCCAGCGCTCGGCTTCTGCGAGTGGCATTTTCTTTCGTGCTGCGTAATCGGCAACCTGATCTTTGCCGAGTTTACCAACGGCGAAGTAGCGTGACTCGGGGTGTGCGAAATAGAAGCCGCTCACGCTGCTGCCGGGCCACATGGCGCAGGACTCGGTGAGCTTGATGCCGGTGGCGCTTTCCACGTCGAGGAGCTTCCAGAGCGTTTGCTTCTCCGTGTGGTCGGGGCACGCGGGATAGCCCGGCGCTGGGCGGATGCCGCGATATTTCTCGGCGATGAGATCTTCGTTCGAGAGGCCCTCGGTTTTGCCGTAGCCCCATTCGTTGCGCACGCGCTTGTGCAGGCACTCGGCGAATGCCTCGGCGAGACGATCCGC
>JBEIQV010000272.1:0-4445 GCA_040376335.1 Verrucomicrobiia bacterium
CATTTCAAAATCGCCGGACCTTGAGAAGCGGCCTGAGTCACGCGCTCCTGCATCCGCAGACACGCTGCGCAAGTGGCGCTGCGTCCTGCCATCAATGCACAAAAACCATTTTCCTTCGCCTTGCCGCGAAAGGGCGGCTGCCATGCTTCTGAACCGCGAAGCGTGAGCGGCAGACCGGTGGCATCGCTGAAGGAGCGTTCGTAGTCCTTGTAGAGGTCGGATTCTGTGAGCGTGTCGAGGAGTGTGGTCGTGTTCATGTGCAGGAGGATGGCGCAACACGACCGCCGCGCCTATTGGGCACGGTGCTACACTTCGCCGGGGGTGGCGACTGATGGGGGGTAGGACTTTTGCCTATAGGAAATCTCGCTCGTCCGGACGGACTGTCAGGACGGGACACGGCGCATGACGCACAATTTTCTCCGCAACGCTACCGAGAAGAACGTGCTTGAGGCCCGTGTATCCATGCGTGGCGAGGATGATGAGGTCGCTCTTTTTCTCCTTCGCAATCTCGGCGACTTCCTGCCATGCGCGCCCGAGGCGGACAACGTGGCTGGCTTTGACATCGGTGCCGCGAGTGAGGTCGCGCAGTTTCTCGACCACCTGCTCGCGTTTCTCCGCTGCGAAGTCGGTTGCCGCAAGCGGCGGATACATCCAGTCGCCGGGATAAACCATCTGCTCCACAATATGAACGAGCGTGATCTCCGCACCGAACTGCGCCGCAAAGCCGAGTGCATAGCGAAGCGCCTTTTGCGCGTGGTCAGAAAAATCCACCGGCACGAGGATGCGTTGAATTTTAAACTTGAGAGGAGCAAGGGCGGCAGCAGGCGCGGAGGCTTTCCGATGCCCCGCACTGTCAGTGACGACAAGCTTGGCTGCGCTGGTTCTGCGAGTGGTTTTGAGAGCTTTCATAATGCACGGAATATCCCACGAGTTTCGAGTTCGGGCTATCCGTGGCTTGGCGGGGCGGTGCCTTTTCTTGCCATGAGCGGCTGGCAATCGCGGCGCTGTAAATGCCAAGTATGAGTGAGTATCGCTGGCACGATGCGCGTAGAGTGGTAGATACAGACATGAACACGAACGCGCCACGCAGCCACTCCACAGACTCATCAACTATGCACGCCGTGGATGCAGGCGAGCTTGCGAAGATGAAATTTTTTGAGGGTTTCACTCCGCATCATCTCGCGCAAATCGCGCGCTACTCGAAGCGCATCCAGTTTGCTGCGGAAGACATGATCCTCCAGCAAGGCGAGCTGGCCAATCGCTTCTACGTCATTAAAACGGGGCGCGTCGCCATTGAGTGCAATGCAGGCGGACGACGCGTGCTGGTGCAGGAAATTGGACCGGGCGAACCCGTGGGCTTCTCGTGGTTTTTCAGCACCGATACGATGCACTTCACAGCGCGTGCGCTGGAACCGGTGGATGCTGTCTTTTTCTACGGCACTCTCCTCCGCGAAGAATGTGAACTGGATCGCGATCTCGGATACGAAATGTTGCGCCGCACTTCGCAAACCATGCTGGAGAGATTGGAAGCGATGAACAGACTGCTCGCGCACACGCTTGCCGACGCGCTGAAGAAATCAGCCTGAGCATTTCGCGACTCTACTCTTCGAGATCTGCGAGTTCCTTTTTCAGCATCGTTTTGAGGCGGTGCTTCACGAGATAGACTTGGGCGATGTTCACCCCGAGAGTCTTGGCCGTCTTGCTCGCGCTCCAGCCTTTGCTCACGGCGCAGTCGAAGATTTGGAAATGTCTGGCGTCCACTTTGCGCTTCAGTCGAGCGAGCGCGGAATCGAGGACGTGGCGTTGCCACTCCTCTTCCCACACGGTTTCAAACGCCGCTTCGCCCGAGCCAGGGATGCGATCCAATGTGCCAGTAAGGCGCGTATCATCGTCGCGGCGGACGTGGCGGTTTTTCGGGCGCTTGCGCAATTGATCCGTGATGCGCCAGCGGGTCATTTGCAGCAGCCATGCTTTGAAAGGGCCGGCCTTGCTGTCGTAGCGCGCGATATTTTTTGCGACGGCGATGCACGTCTCCTGCACGACTTCCTGCGCCTCGTCGTCCTTCATCCCGGCACGACATGCGACGCCGTAGATGAGTTGCCAGTAGGTCTCGAAAAATTCCTGCCATTTGCCCTGCTCGTCCCAATTTCCAAGCCGAGCGATGAGGCTCAATCGCGTGGCGAGCATCGGGTCGTTTTTCGGGGCGCGGGGCATGACGCGATGGGAGATTTAGCGTTCGCCCGGAAATGGATCAGCGGCGAGGCGTTGCTGGATTTCAACCGTCGTCCAGGCTCCGGCCTGCGGCATCAAACGCGCGATGGGCTTGCAAGCGACACACGCCAGCAGGACGAACGCAGCCACGGCGCAGACCGTGGCATCGAAAAGCCGCGCGAACTTTCCTGCGCGACGAACCGGTGTGAGTATACGACGGACGCGCGCTTCGAGTTTGCCCGTGCGCGGCGAGGCCATCGTGAGAAACGCCGCCGCAACTGACGGACGATGGCGCGAGGCAGTGGCCATTTCAAAAAGGAGCGTGGCGTAGTCATCCGGCGCCGCGCCTCGTGAGACGACAAGTTCATCACACGCAAACTCGCGTTCGACGGCGAGCTGGCTCTGGAGGAGCCACGCGAAAGGATTGAACCAATGCACCGCGCACGCGAGACGCCCGAGCGTGTGCGCCCAAAGGTCGCCACGGCGGAAATGTCCCAATTCGTGAAGCAGCACGAGACGCCGCTGCTCATGTGTCCAGTTACGTGCTTCATCCGGCAGCAACACCGTGCGCTGCAAAAGACCCGCCGCGCTCGGCACAAAGCCGGGGCCTGCCATCCGCAGACGAACGTTGCCACGCAGGCCAAGCGTGCGCTGGCACTCGGCGAGTAGCTGCTGCCAGACGCGACCGGGCAGTGGCTGCGTATTTTTCAAAAGCCTGCGCACAGCGACTGACTCCACCAAAAGACGCACCCCGCACACGGCAAAACCAGCAAACCACAGCCATGTAAGCCAAAGTGCATCCGGCGCAGTTTCACTCCATTTTGCCAGTGCTGCCGGTGCCTGCACTTCCACACGAGGCAAAGGACGCACGAGGCCAATCGCGAGCAACAGCAAAGCCGCAAACGCAACCACTGGCACCGCCTGCCGCACACGCGAACGCCATCCACGCGGACAGAGCCAGACCGCCGCGCACGCAAGCGCCCCCACGACGAAACTATGCAAAAGCCAGCCGGAAAACGCGCTCATTTCTTCCTTTCGTTGAGCATGGCTTTGATGCGCGCCAGCTCCGCGTCATCTGTTTCCTTTGGGTCGAGAAGTGTGGCGACGAGGTCGGCTGGGCTGTTGTTGAAGAACGTCGAGAGCAGCCGCCGTAGCGCGCTCTTGCCTGCTTTCTCGGGCGAAGCCACGGGCAGGTAGATGTAGCGCTTTCCATCGCGCTCGTGGCGCAGATGGCCCTTTGTCACAAGCACTGCCAGCAATGCGCGCACGGCAGAATAGCTCGGTGCATCAGGAAGCTGTTCATGAATTTCGTTCGCTGTCGTGCGGCCATGACGCCACACGATTTCCATGATCTGCCGCTCGCGGCGGGAATGAAGATCGTTGTCTGGCTGGTTCGCAGGCACGGCTGCTTTCTAGCGCGAAAAATAGGCGCGTCAAAAACAAAGTGCAGTATTTTTAGCAGAAAGTTCTTGCCATCGGCCCGATGTTCTGCTGCTTTTTTAGCACATGAAATCAAACGCCCTTCTTAACATCGTGCTCACTTCCGCAGCAATGGCTCTCGCCAGTTGCTCGTCCTACGTGAACTCTCCCACCGCCCGTGCCGCACGGGCCAAGCAAAGCGAAGCGTTCTCCCATCCGCTCATCGCACACGCCTACAACGCAAAACCCACCATCCACTTCCCCGCCACCATCGTCGTCGCCCCGATGGGCGGCAGCGCACAACAGCAACTCCGGGCACTCGATGCGTTCGGTAAACTCGATTCGCTCAAGTCGCTCCCACAGGTCAAGGACATCACCACACTCAGTTCGCTGCTCATGTCGGATCGCGACGGCGAAATCGAAGGCTCGAATGGAAAGTCGGCACCGATATGGAACAAGTCTGACCTCATCCTGCGCGAGGCTGCCGCGAAAATGCACGCGGACGCCGTGCTGCTGACCCAGTTGGAGACAAACATCACCGATGGCAAAATCTTCACACCGCTGACAACGCTTTCACTCGGACTCTTTCCAAACGATCGCGCTGAAGTCATCGCCACCGCACTCGCCGCACTCGTGGATACACGCACGGGCTACGTCTATGCGACCACCGAGCGCAGCGCAGGCAGGACGTGCTACGCGATGAGTTGGGACGACAGCACGCGCGATCGCGCGAGGGAGCGCGCCACACGCTCGGCGATGGAAAAATTGCTAGCCGAGTTTCCTGCCGTTTGGCGCGGAGTCGTGCAGACTCACCG
>JBEIQV010000352.1:0-3019 GCA_040376335.1 Verrucomicrobiia bacterium
CACCCGCGCACCGCTGACAACCGGCGACGACGCATTCACCGACTCCGCGCCGCTCGCGCGATGCGGGAAAGTGGACAGCACTTTGCCATCGGCGACATCCATCACGATCAGCCCGCCCGTCGGTGGCCTGCTCTCGCCACCGGCAAACACCAGCACGCAATCGCGCCCGTGGATTTTTGTAGGCACCGGCGAAGCGTAGCTCGCGCCCCACTCGTGCTTCGCGGCCCACAGCGTCTTGCCAGTCGCCACATCGAGCGCGACGGTATTCGCAGGCGCGCCGTCCACTTTTCCGCCCACCTGCACGATGAGCCGCTGCCCGATTACCAGCGGCGTCGAGCCGTAGCCAAAGAACGCCTTGCCCATCGCAAAATCCCGCACGCAATCGCGCTGCCACAGCACCTTGCCCGTCGCGAGATCCAGCGCCGTGAGTTGCGCCGTGATGCCGAAAGTGAACACCCGTCCGTCCGCAATCACCGGACTCGTGCGGGGTCCCTCGCTCCCGCCGTAGCGCGGACGATACTGCGCCTCGTAATCGTATTTCCAAATCCCCTTCCCGCTCTCCGCGTCGTGACACTGCACCACCTCGCGCCCGTCCACCCGATGAAAAATCACACACCGCCCGCCGACAATCGCCGGCCCGCCAAACCCGCTCCCCTTCTCCACCTGCCAAAGCACACGCGGCCCGTCCTTCGGCAGCTCGCGCAAAAGCTTCGTCTCCGGCGAAGTCGCATTATCCGCCGGGCCGAGCAGCCGCGGCCAGTCGGCAGCATGGACGCCCCCGATGAAAAGACTCGCAGCAAGTAAAAGAAGCATCCCCGGTTTCATACAGTCGCGTGCGAAGCTCCTTCCGTGCGAACGCACGCAGCCAGCACCACACTCGTGTCCAAAAAGAGCCTCACTCCCCGGCGCGGAATTTCCGCATATCTTCTTCGTCCTCATCCATCCACGTCTGGAGCTGCTCCGGCGTGAAAAGGCGCGGCTCAGGCAATGGTGCGCCCTCGGCCCGCAATTGGCCTGCGACAAAAAGCAATAATTTCGCCTTTTCCCTGGCAGGGAGGGCCGTGGCGGCGGATTCGATTTCAGCAAGTGTGCTCATCCGCGGGAAAGATGCCCGACTTTCTGCGGGGAGTCAACGCGTGGCAGGGGGAACAATCATCAGCCAGTCCCTCGGCCCCCCTCGGCCCGCCATTCCGCTCATGGCTGACTGGAAGCTAGAACAGTTCGAAAACCAATGTGAATACCAGAATAGTCGGGGGTGGCTTTGGAGCGGCTTGCACAGCGCAGGCTAACGGCATTGTCGTTCCAACTCCCGCCGCGAAGTATCCGATTGGAACCCGTTGCCGGCCCGTGAGGATCAGTGCCTCCCGCATACTGAGTCGCATACCAATCCCAACACCACTCCCACACATTCCCAGCCATATCATTTAAGCCATACCCGTTCCCCGTAAACGAGCCCACAGGACTCGTCGCCGTTCCAGTCCCTCCAATGCTGCCTATCGCGTTGAAGAAATTCGGACCCAAGTCATAGCCAAGGCTGATGTTACCATAGTAATTCGCTAGCTTTTGAGAGATAGTATCACCCAATGGAAACCGTTTTCCACTAAGTCCGCCACGCGCCGCTTTCTCCCACTCCGCTTCCGTCGGCAACCGATAGCCGTTCGCACTCCAATTTACTTGGGCGTTTGTAACGTTCACGTTTCCGGCCCTATAGATCGTTGTCTGCGCGTCGTCCGTGTAATACACTGGTGTCTTACCTTCCCGTTCAGAGCGCGCATTGCACCACTTCATACAATCATACCAGTCCACTGATTCTACCGGATGATTCGTCCCTTTGGGCTGCGCGCCGACATGGGTAAACGTGTAGCCTCCCACGAGCGTAGCCCAATTATACACCGTCTGCCATTGACTCAAGCTCACTTCATTCACCTCCATATAAAACGCTGACTCTGTCGTGCTGATGGGAACCGCATCGGTAATATCCATATCTACAGCAACACCATTGCCCATCGTGAACGCCCCCCCCCAGGAATGAGAACCATGCCGTTCGGCACCGCAGCGATCTGACTCGTTGGAATGGTGCCGTTCGAATCGCGCTTCACGATCGTGTTAGGCGTGTTCGCCGTAGTTGCGGCGTTGGCAAGGTTCGCGCCCATGGCCACACTCGCCGCACTCATGCCGCCGACACTAGCGACGACCGTCTCGCTCTGCGTGCCAGTAACATCACCGACTAGCGAACCGGTGAAACTGCCCGCGCTGCCTGTGACATTGCCTGTCAGCGGACCGCTGAAAATGCCCGTGGTCGTGCCGCCGAGAGTGAGGCCCGAGTCTAGCGAAAGCGTCACACTTCCCCCGAGCGAGACAGTGCCTCCGCCAACCAGCCCGCTGCCCGCGCTGACCGTGATCGCGGCGCTGGCGAGCTTGGCATTGGTGACCGTGGAATCGGCAAGCTGGGCACCAGTGATGCTGCCATCGGCGGGCGTCGTGTTGCGCTGGATCTCGATGTCCAGCTCGCACGGGTAGCCCGTGCCCGAGCCTTCCTTCGAGCCGATAAGCACATTGGTGAGACCGCTCGCTACAAAGGCAAAACCATTGTTCGAGGACGAGGTAGTCAGCCACGCCTGCACCGTGGCGGTGACCTCGACTTCAACAAATTTTTTACCCACTACAGTGGCCGCAGGAAACATGGCAACAGGCGAAACCGAGACGCCCGGCTCAAGCGCGGACGCCGTTTCATTCCATCCCGCTGTGACGGTGTGGATACCGATGTCGCCGGGCTTTTTCGCCGACACAAAATAAACACGCAGCCGCGCATTGACGATATCGGCGGCCACCACGTCCTGTGGCAGGCTGGCGAGATTGAAGAGCACATAGCCCTTGCGCGTGGCGCTGACGGCCAACGTGGTGGCCTTGCCCGTGACGGGCGTGAGCTTGCCCTTGAGCGAGGAACTATCCTGTGCAGGTGGCAGGACGTCGGCGCGGGCAAACAGCGCAGTGGCAAGGATGAGGGTGAGGAGACGCG
>JBEIQV010000402.1:0-2135 GCA_040376335.1 Verrucomicrobiia bacterium
CATCCGCGTCGCTGAAGATTGCCGTTCGCTGACCGAGCCGCTCGCCACGCATTTCGGCAAAAAAGTCGAGCCCCTCGGCTATGGCGCCATCGCGCAGCCCGGCGAAAAATCACTCGCCGTCATCGCGCACACGGGCCTCGATTTACTCCCTGCCGCCTGGAAGCACGCCGCCCGCAGCCGGCACCGTGGGGAAAAGCTGAAGCAAAACCTGCTCACCGCAGCCGTCGTCTATTTGCTCATCGTTGCCGCCGCTTTCATCTACCTCGCGTGGACAAAGAATCAGGTGCGAAAAGCCCAGCAGCAAGTCGCCGACACCGCGCCGCGCTACGCAGGCATCGCCAAGCAGATCGCCCGTTGGGACGCGCTCACGCCCGCCGTCGAGCCCGACCGCTACATCATCGAAGTCATGCACCTGCTCATCCGCGACCTCGGCAAAGCCAAGGAAGCACAGCCCGGCCTCGATTTGAAATTCACCTCCTTCACCTTCAATCCGCGCGAGTGGATCGTGAAAGGCGAAGGCACCACGGACAGCCATTTCACATTCACCCAGCAACTGAAAAAAGACACCGACCTGACCGACCGCTGGGACATGCCCGCGCCCACGCCGCCCTACACCCCGCTCAAGGACGACAAAGTCAGCTTCACCATCACCGGCAAACCACGATGATCGCACAAATGTCCCAGCGCGAAAAAGTCCTCGCAGGCGTCGTCGGCGCGTGCCTCTTCCTGCTGCTGAATGTATTCCTCTTCAAAATCTTCCTCGGCAACCACGCCCTCCTCCGCACCACGCTCGCAAAGGCCCAGTCGCAGTTGGCCGGCTTCCAGCAGCAGGAAAGCGAACGCACCAAGTGGGCTCAGCGCGAAGTGTGGCTCGACCAAAACCTGCCCGTCCTCGGCGACGCCGACGTCTCCAACAAACTGATCCGCGAAGCCCTGCTCGAACTCGGCAAGAAACACACCGTCACCATCGAATCCCCCGCGCCCGGCGTGCCGAACAAGCAGGCTGAATACACCTCCCTCGGCGTCCGCATCGAGTGCAAGGCCGCGTGGACGCAGATGGGAAATTTCCTCTACGACCTCGAAACACCCGGCCAGTTCCTCGTCATCGAAGCCCTCGAAATGAAAGTGGACCCCGCCGACAAAACCCAGCTCCGCGCCACCATCACAGTCGCCAAATGGTTCGCGCCCAAATAGCGGAGTGAACGCCCGCTGTTGCCCATTGTCCAAACCCGCAGCACCTTTCCACCGACCATGAAAACCACGCTCGCCATTTTTTTCACCACCGCCAGCGCGCTGGTCGCAGCGGAGAACATCATCCCCGTCGCCTACACCAAGGACCGCTACGAGGAAACATTCGGCAACTCCCCCTTCGCCCTCGAAACCAAAGTGGAAGCCCCCACCGCGCCAAAGGAAGACTCTTTCAAAAACCTCGAACTCAAAGGACTCGGCCAGGCCGACGGCAAGGACTACGTCATCATCCAGAAAGTCGGCGAGCCAAATTCCATGCGCTTCTGGGGGCAGGAGCCGAACGCGGATATGTTCGTCAAAGAAGTCCACTGGAGTGACAAGATGGGCCAAACCTACGTCATCGTCCGCAAAGGCGGCGAAGAGGGAAAAGTAGGCTTCAACGAACTCGCCATGCACGGCGGCTCAGCACCATCCGGCGCGCCCAATCCTGCGTCAGTGAATCGCCCTGGAGCTGCACCCATTCCCGGCAACTACAACAACGGCGCCCTCGGCAACGCAGCCATGCGCCCGCCCACACCCGCTTTCCAACCCGGCCGCCCCAACACCAACGTGCCACCCCGCCCCACAGCCACACCCGCCCCCAACGGCGGCTTCCGCTCCACCCCTCCCGGCATGCCCACCCCAGCCTCCACCCCCAACACCCAGCAGAGCACTGGTCGCCAGCGCATCCGCGTCATCAATAACCGGTAGAGGCGAGCGCGCGGGGATAGTTGCGAAGCGCAGACGCCGTGCAAGGCGTGGTGGAAAACAAGACACCTCCCGCGCGTCGGCGCGCGACCGCCTGATACGATTTCTACAGTCAGCCCGCCATTTGGCGCGTAGCGCCAGCAACTACAGTAGCCGTGGGTGAAGCGCAGCGAAACCCACGGAAAAGAAAGACAAACGGC
>JBEIQV010000101.1:0-10630 GCA_040376335.1 Verrucomicrobiia bacterium
CCGCCACCCGCGCCGCCGCCGCCGCCGCCGCGATAGCCGCCGCCGCCGCCGCCGCCACCGCCGCCGCGGAATCCGCCGCCGCCGCCGGCAGGACGATCTTCACGAGGACGCGCGATGTTGACGCGGACGGGACGCCCGTCGATTTCTTTGTTGTCCATTTCACGAGCGGCTGCTTCGGCTTCTTCTGCCGAGCTCATGGTGACGAAGGCAAATCCGCGGGATTTGCCGGTGAATTTATCCATCATCACGGTTGCTTCCGTGACGGTGCCATAGGCCGAGAAGGCTTCTTGGAGTAGACCGTCGGTGGTTGTCCAGGAGAGGTTGCCGACGAATAGTTTGTTGTTCATTTGCTGTGTGTGGTTTTTTTACTGCCGATAGACTGACTGACGCTCTGCGGACTGTTCCCGACTATCGGGTTTCAGACGCACCCTCGGCTGACCGATAGGGCGTCCACCACGTCACTAACTGAACGAGTAAGACTAAAACTGGCGGGCGGAAGATGCCGATCTGCAATGGAATGGCGAGCGTTTTTTTTCCTCAGTGAACAAGCGCACAGCAGTCGCCCCATGTGAAGCTGAACTGCGCCCATACGGAGTGGTCGTCGCCGAAGGCTGCGGAGTGGTCGTAGTTGTATTGGATTTTAAAGCGAACGGGCAGGATTTCGGTCGGGTGCCATGTGATGGCGGGGGAGATGCGCCAGCGTTCATTTTGGCCGGTTTCGACTGTGCCGCTGATGTATTCGCCGCGCAGGTGTGTCTGCACTTTGCCGGAGGGGATGCCGTAGGTGATTTCGGTGTAGGCACCGAAGTCGGTGAAGTCGCGGCGCGCTCCGGTTTCGTTTGCGGTTCCGTATTGGCGGAGGAAAAGTTCGGTGCGCCAGCGGAGGTATTGGCCGGGGTTTGCATGGGGGTTGAATCCCATCACACCATCGGGTCGCCAGAAATACTCGGTGTGCAGGCCGTAGAGTTGGGTTTGTCGTTCGGCGTTGTTGTGGCCCCATGCGCCGGATGCGCCGATTTCGTAGCGCGTGTTGCTTTTGGGAACGTAGCTGAGTGTGTAGTCGGCGACTGCCGCCCAGTCTTGAAAAAGTGCGCCTTCAGCGGGGAAGGGCGTTTCCTCTTCCTCCTCGCCCTCTTCGTTTTTGTCCGGCACAGCGCCAAAGGCTACGCTGAGCCGATCTTCCCAGCCGGCAGGCAGGCGGCGCAGCACGGGGAGGGGAATTTCGCCACCGTAGAGGGTAAGCGAGTCGTCGCCAAGCATGCGGCCGTTTGCCAGATACTGATCGATGAAGGTGAAGTCGTGCGGATGCAGTGTTTGCTGGTAGCCAAAGCGAGGGTAAAAGCGGCCTGCTTTCAGTTGGGATTCGAGCGGGAGGGAGTGGAAGCTTGCGTAGTATTCCTCGAATTCATCCGCCCAGCGATCATCGAGATCCACTTTTGCGGCATAGGTGGCGAAGGCGGTTACATTCGATCCGAACTTTGCCGAGAGTGAGAATTCGACGTTTTGAATGGTGAAGCCGTTTCTGTCCGGATCGTGATGACCGACGGCGAGTGCGCCTTCCTCGGCGGAGGAAGTGCCGAATGCGGATTGGAAATTCAATTCTGGATATAGCCAACCTCCGAGGCTGACGCCGCTGCCGGTGAGCAGATTCAATGGACAGCAGTCGCCGCTGGATGTCGTTTCTCCTGCCATTGTAACCGGTGCGGAAATAGCAATCAGAGAGGCTGCGGATGCTTTGATAATTAGCAAGAAGCGCTGTGTGGATTTCATAATCTAGTGGCGGGGACTTTAAGCAAGCAGCACATTACGCGTCTAGTATTATTGCAAGCTTATGGCATTAGAAGCCGGTGCCGAAATGGGATACTGAGCGAGTTTACGCCAAAGAGATGAGTGCGACCATCCGCCCTGTCTGCCCCTTTTCGAGGCGGTAGCTGTAGTAGCGGGCGACATTCTCTGCGGTGCAGGTGCCGCAATCGTGGATTTGTCCGATGTCTGCCGCACGGCACTGGCGCAGGATTTCTGCGGCGAAATCGTTTTCGTAGTGGGGCGGGCGGATGCAGGGGCCGAGTTGCGCGACCATGCGTGCGGATTCGCAGCCGAACGCGGCGACCATGCGCGCTATCGTGGCGGTGACGATGCCGAGTTCGGTTCCTTTTTTCCCGCTGTGCACGCAGCCGATGGCGCGGCGAACGGGGTCAACAAGCCAGACGGGGGCGCAGTCGGCGACGTGGATGCCGAGGCAGACGCGCGGGTCGTCGGTGATGAGGGCATCCACTCCCGGCACGGGTGTCGGCGTATCGGCGCGCACGATGGCGACGTTTGCGCTGTGGATTTGTTCTGCGGTGATGAAATGTCGTGCACCGAGTCCGAGCGAGACGCGTAATTCGGCGTGTGGATTTTCCAGCCGTGCGAGTGCGGTCTCGCGGTCGGTCTTCACATCCAGGCCCGGCACACGCTGCGTGAACGCGTGAATGACGGGCAATGCCGACAGCGCGGGGAAGGTTTCGTGCGGGCACGGGCGCATGGCGCAGCGGCTACTCTTCGCGCAGGGCGGCTTTGCCTTTGCGCAGATCTTTCTTCGCGCGCTCGGCGGCGGGGTCTTTGAAAGTGTCGTCGTAAACCGTGTCCGCACCGGTCGCCCGGTCGAACTCGGCGAGCGCGACGTTGTAGTCGTAAAGCGCCTGCTGCTGCGTGGTGCGAGCCTTGGTGAGCGCGACCTGGGCGTCGAGCACATCGAGTTGCGTGCCAGCACCAGCGGCGAGTCGTTCGCGAGCGAGGCGCAAAGCTTCGTCGGCCTGCTCAACGACTTTGACCTGACTAGCAATCAGCTCTTTCGCCTCGTTCAGACGTGCGAATGCTTTTTGCACTTCGAGTTCGACGACATGCAGGGCGTCTTCGTAGGCAATGCGCGAGGATTCCAAGCGCGCGTTGGCCTGGATGACTTTACCCTTCGTCTCGTAGCCGTCGAAAATGTTCCAGCTTCCGTTCACGCCGAAATACCAGCCGTTTGCTTCCTTGGTCAGATCGTCCGTGCGGCGTGAATTATTGAACTGCCAGCCGGTGCTCGCTTCCAGACGCGGCTTGCCGTTGGCCCGCGCCACGGCGATTTGCTGTTCGTCGTTGAGGATGTTTTGCTTCTGCGCTTTGAGAGAAGCGCGTCGCTGCTTGGCCATCGCGAGCGCATGTTGCAGATTCCAGTCGTTGGTCCGCGCGCGCAATTCACCGGCGACGTCGAATGATGGTTTCCCGGTCGTGCTTTTCACCGCGTCGAGACCGAGCGTCTTTGCGAGTTCGAGTTGGGCGATCAGGTAATTATTTTTTGCGCGAATGAGATCCGGTCTGGCATTTGCCACGGCGACTTCTGCGCGCAGCACATTGAATTTCGGCACCGTGCCCGCATCGAATCGGTTGCGCTGATCCTTCAACTCATCGCCCAGCAGACTGAGACTCTCTTCGGCAACGGTGATCAGCTTGCGATTGAGCAGCACGGCGTAAAACTGCTGCCGAGTTTGCGCGATCACTTTGTCCACTGTGTCGCGGAGGATGAGCAGGCTCTGGTCTTCGGTGATGCGCGCGATTTTCAGCGCCGCCTTCACCTGCCCGCCGGAATAAAGGAGTTGCTTGGCCTCGATGGTAACGAGCCAGCTTTTATCTCCGCCAATTTGCTGACCCAGCACACCGGAAAAACCGTTGGTTGAGCCATTCGCGTTTGTCGAATTAGTGTTACCGTTGGCTGCACTGCTGGTTTGCGTTGCCGTGGAAGGCACGACTGTGCTGCTGCGTTCGAGGAGATCCTTGTCCTGCTGGCGGTAGTTGGCGTTAATCGTCACACGCGGTAGCGCCTGCGCACGGACTTCGAGCACCTGACCACGCGTGCGTTCGATTTCTTGCTTCGCGCGGAGCACGTCAGGATTCTGCTGAATCGCAATCGTTACAGCACGCTCCAACGAAAGTTCGCCGCTCACCATGGCCGTCTTTCCAACCGGCTCAGCCGCATCGGCGAGCGGTAGGAGAGCGAGAACCGCAGTGATGAGAAGACGGCTCATTTGTCTTTGCAGAAAGGAAAAATCTTCTCGTAGATACTCACCCACGAATTTTGTTCCTCGGTAGTGAGCTGTTGCATCAAGCCTGTAACGCTGACGATCATGTCTTCCCTCACGAATTTCACGAGTTCCGTGCCCTTGCTGGTAATTTGGACGAGCACCTTACGGCGGTCTTCCTTGGTGCTCTGGCGGCGCACATAGCCAAGCTTCTCTAGGCGATCCACAAGGCCCGTGGCCGCTGCCGTGGTGTGTTTCATCCTTTCGGCTATCTTCGTCATTGAAAGGGGGTCGTCTAATTGGTCGAGAATACTAAGCAGCAGGTATTGCGCAAAGGAAACTTGGCCACGTGTTAGCTCCTTCGAGAGATACAATACGAAGCCGCGCTGCAACTGGGTGAAAATATCGGTGAGTTTTTCTGCGCCCGCACGCAGGTCGCTGTTGTTGGTTTTGATGGCCATGATGAAAATTAAGGCCCTTAGACACACGATTTCGCCCTGTTGCGTCAACGGGTAAATCCGAAATCATGTGAGGCATGGTGACTGCTATACATTTCGTAATTCCCAATAAATCATGCAACGCTACACAGACTCATCCTGCGACACTATTGATGTTACCGACGACTTCAGCATTGAGACAGGGAACATAAAAGGCAAAGTCCTACTCCTCGAAGACGATCCCCAGTTCAAGGACATCATGCGCGAATTCCTCTTCGCACATGGTTTCGAAGTCGTAGCTGTGCAAAACGGAGTCGAGGGCGTGCATGAAGTGCTTGCCAGCGATTTCGAGGTTATCCTCTGCGATATGATGATGCCTACGCTGCCCGGTGATATGTTTTTCCGCGCCGTCGAGCGGATGCGTCCACATCTTTGCGATAGGTTTATTTTTATGACCGGCCATCGCGGTAACCCCAAGGTGAACGACTTCATCCGCAACGTGAACGGCACGCTGCTCTCAAAGCCCTTCCAAGTGGACGATCTGCTCGAAATGATCGCCTTCGTGCAGGTGCGCATGGCGGTGAATTAACAGCGGGAATTCCCAGTTTAGATATCGCCGTAATACCAAGCTTCCAGGTATATGGGTAGAACTGGGTGCTCTTCCTTGTCGGCCCTTGATATCTTCCAACTTTTTCGGAGGCAGTCGTGAGCACTTGAAGAATATGGAGTTGTTCATAGGTCGCTATGGGGAAATGACAGCAGAATATTCGGCCAATGCTGCCTGTAAGAAAACGTATGGACGTTCATAAAGGTCGGAATCGCGCCAACCTTTCTTACGGCATTGAGCAACATCCTCGATCGTAGGCCGTCATTCACGTCCCCCTTACCCCGGCGGTTGGTCGCTAGGCTTCTTGGCGGTGAGTTTTTGGCGGGCACCTTCGAGGAGAAGGCCGACGCCGAGGCCGGCTAATGCTCCGAAGGGGCCCATAAAGAACGCGCCCACAGCGAGGCGTTGGATTTGTGCACCGAGGGGCGGCTTCGTGTAGAGGGCGACGCCTTCAGCAACGGGGATGTGCTCTTTTGGGAAAAGCATACGGCTGGTTTGGTAACCGGGTGCATTCGGCGCGAGGGCGACCAGAGCCCAGAAGATCTCCCCGAACACAAAGCCGATGATGGTGCAGATTTTGACGATGTTTTTTCCGCGCATGAATATGCACTAGAGCGGGGCGAGGCGAAACACGGGAGGAAAAAATAGCCCAAACGGCAAGGCGTGTGCTAATCAACGTGTTCAGTCTTCTTACAGCCCATGCAAGACAGCCATTCGATCCGACATTATTTCTCCGGTGCCATCGCACTGTTTCTCACCGCATGCTCCGGGGTGGAATTTACTCGCGTCGCACCCGGCCAGTCTGCTCGTAAAATACTCGCCGAACGCAATGCGCCACCAGCACCAGCGCAACCCGGTGGACTCCCCTCTCACGCCACGCCCGGAGCACCTCTGGCTGGCCAGCCTTTGCCGGATCTCCCAGTCGGACCCGTGCCTCCGCTGCCGGAATCAAACGACACTGCAAACAAAGTGGCGGACGCATTCACACGCGGAACATTTGAGATGCAAGCGGGACAAACCAAGGAGGCAATCTCGGCCATGGAGGAAGCCGTAAAGCTCGACCCGAGTTTCAGCGATGCGTGGACGAAGCTCGCACTTCTCTACCAAAAATCCGGCAACCCGGAAAAAGCGACCGAGGCTTATAAAAAAGCTAAAAAACTCGGCCAGCCCAATGGCCCTGATTCAAACACTGTTAGCGGCGGACTGCTGCCCTAGACTGGGTTTTCCGCTTCGCTCTTTGTCTCGACGTAGCGGGCGTAGAGCCAGCAGAGGTCGGAGAGGCGGTTGAGGTATTGCAGGATGGCGTCGCTGACGGGCAGGGCGCGCTCGCGCAGTTCCCACATGGCACGCTCGGCGCGACGGCAGATGACGCGCGCTTGATCAAGAAAGGCGCTGGCCTTGGTGGCGCCGGGGGTGGCCCAGTGCTGGTAGGAGATTTGGTAGTTGGTTTCGAGGTCGTGGATGTGGGCGGTGAGGCGCTCGACCATCGCGGGCTCGATGCATTGAAAGCCTTTTTCGCGGTAACGTTCGCGGTCCTCGGGAGCGCAGGCAATTTCGCCCATGAGGATGACGAGTTCCTTCTGCACTTGGAAGATGGGCTGGGTAATCAGGGGGTCGTCGTTCCATGCGCGGGCGATGCCGAGGGCAGCGTTGAGTTCGTCGCACGCGCCGTTGGCGGCGATGCGGGGATCGGTTTTAGACACGCGGCGGTTGAACATGAGGCCGCTGGTGCCGTTGTCTCCGGTCTTTGTGGCGATGGACATGGTCGCTTGTTGGATGCTTGCGCGGCTGTTGTGAAACAAAAAAGGCCGCCGGTTTGTCCGGCGGCCCTTTTGTGATTCGTTGTTTTAGGCGATCTCTGCGGCGGGCTCTGCGCTGCCTTCAGGGTCGAGGCTGACGATCTTGAGGTCCTTGTGGGACTGGAATCCTGTTCCAGCCGGGATGAGGTGACCCATGATGACGTTTTCCTTGAAGCCGCGTAGGATATCGGTGCGTCCGAGTGTAGCTGCGTCGGTGAGGACGCGCGTGGTGTCCTGGAAGCTGGCTGCAGAGATGAAGCTCTCGGTTTCGAGCGAGGCCTTGGTGATGCCAAGGAGAACCGGGATGGCTTCGGCGGGCTTGCCGCCTTTTTCCGCGACGCGGTTGTTTTCCTGCTCGAAGGTGAGTTTGTCCACCTGGTCGCCCCACAGGAGTGTGGTGTCGCCGGGCTCGGTGACTTTCACTTTGCGGAGCATCTGGCGAACGATGATCTCGATGTGCTTGTCGGAAATTTCCACGCCCTGGAGACGGTAAACTTCCTGCACTTCGTTGACCATGTGCTCTTGAAGAGCGATCGGGCCGAGCACGTCGAGGATGTCGTGAGGAGGCACGGGACCTTCGGTGAGCTGCTGGCCTTTTTTCACATTGTCGCCGGTATAGACGATGATGTTGCGGCCCTGTGCGACCAAGTGATCTTCCTCAGCGCCTTCTTCGTCGCGGACGATGATCTTGCGCTTGCCACGAACGAGGCCGCCGATTTCGACGACGCCGTCAATGCGGCTGATTTCGCAAGCGTCCTCCGGACGGCGGGCTTCAAAGAGCTCGGCAACGCGCGGAAGACCGCCGGTGATGTCCTTGGTTTTGGACATTTTGCGAGGAGTCTTCGCGAGCAAGGTTCCGGCAGGAATCTTTTTGTTTTCCTGCACCGCCAAGTGAGCGCCGGCTGGGACTGCGTAGCTGGCGATGACCTTCTTGTCCTCGTCTTCGATGACGATGGAAGGATGGAGATCCTCTTTGTGTTCGATGACGACCATACCAACGTTGCCGGTGGCTTCGTCGGTTTCTTTCTTCACGGTGACGCCACTGATCATGTCCTTGAAGACGACCTTACCGGCCTTCTCGGTGAGAATCGGAACGTTGTATGGATCCCACTCGACGAATGCCTCGCCTTTTTTGACGTGGCCACCGTCTGGAATGGAGATAACGGAACCGAGGATGATGTTGTGGCGTTCGAGTTCGCGACCGTCCTTGGCGCAGACGGTGATGTAGCCGTTTTTGTTCAGCGCGATCCACTTGTCATCCACACTGTGAACGACGCGAAGTTCGTGGAACTTGATGTTGCCGTCCACCTTGGCCTTGATGATTGGCGTCTTGAACGTCTGCATGGCGACGCCACCGACGTGGAAGGTGCGCATGGTGAGTTGCGTGCCGGGTTCGCCGATGGACTGTGCAGCGATGATACCGACTGCCTCGCCGATCTTGACCATCGCGGCTGTGGCGTGCTGGCGACCATAGCATTTCGCGCAGATGCCGCGCTTGCTTTCGCAAGTAAGACCACTGCGGATTTTCATGCTCTCGTGACCGATGGCGTCAATGGCGACTGCCGTGGATTCCTCGATGAGCGATCCCTTCTTGCAGATGGTCTTGCCAGCGACAGGATCTTTGACCGTCTCGCAGCTCACGCGACCGATGATACGCGTGGCGAGCGGGACGACTTCTTCGTCGCCGTCGTAGATGGCGCGGACAACGATGCCCTGCGAAGTGCCGCAATCTTCCTCGGTGATGATGACATCCTGCGAGGCGTCCACGAGTTTGCGCGTGAGGTAACCGGAGTCGGCTGTCTTGAGCGCGGTGTCGGCGAGACCCTTACGGGCGCCGTGCGTGGAGATGAAGTATTCAAGCACCGTGAGACCTTCACGGAAGTTCGAGGTGATGGGCTGCTCGATGATGGAGCCGTCGGGCTTCGCCATGAGGCCGCGCATACCGCCGAGCTGGTTGACCTGCGTGCGGTTACCGCGAGCGCCGGAGTCCACCATGAGATACACGGGGTTGATTTCCTTGCGTCCTTCGTTGTGTTGAAGGGTGCGGAACATGACCTCGGAGATCGCGTTGCCAGCCTGAGTCCACGAGTCAATGACCTTGTTGTGGCGCTCACCGTCCGTGATGATACCGCGGCGGAATTGCTTATCAATTTCCGAGATGGATTTGAACGCCTTGTCGAGGTTGGCGTGTTTCTCCGGCGGAATGATCATGTCCTTGATACCGACGGACACACCGGCGCGCATCGCCCACGTGAATCCAAGCTCCTTGAGCTTGTCGAGCATCTCGACGGTCGCCTTTTGTCCGGCGACTTGATGAGTGCGCGAGATGAGTTCGGAGAGCTGCTTCTTCGGGCAGGCTTTGTTGATGAAGCCGACGCCTTCGGGCCAGATCTGGTTGAAAATGACGCGGCCGACAGTCGTCTCAATGACGCTCTTCTCGGAGTCGCCAAAGACGCTCTTCTTGCCCTTGTCGGGGTTCTTGAAGTGGATACGGTCGTGCACCTTCACCTTGTGCTCAGCCATGGCGAATTCGACCTGACTGTGGTCGGCAAACAGCGGGAGACGCTGGCCTTCGCCCTTCGGATTACGCGGCTCTTGTGAGAGATAGTAGCAGCCTAGCACGATGTCCTGCGACGGTGTGCTGATTGGCTTGCCGCTCGCGGGCGAGAAGAGGTTGTTCGGCGCAAGCATGAGCAGGCGCGTTTCCAACTGTGCCTCGACGCTGAGCGGGACGTGGACGGCCATCTGGTCGCCGTCGAAGTCCGCGTTGTAAGCGGTGCAAGTCAGCGGGTGCAGACGGATAGCCTCGCCCTCGATGAGCTGCGGCTCGAAAGCCTGAATCGAGAGACGGTGCAAAGTGGGAGCGCGGTTGAGCAGGATCGGGTGGCCTTTGGTCACCTCGTCGAGAATGTCCCACACTTCGGGCGTCTGTTTCTCGATCATCTTCTTCGCGCTACGGACGGTGTGGACGTAGCCACGCTCCTTGAGCACGCGAATGATGAACGGCTCGAACAACACGAGAGCCATCTTCTTCGGAAGACCACACTGGTGGAGCTTGAGTTCAGGACCGATGACGATGACGGAACGACCCGAGTAGTCCACGCGCTTGCCGAGCAAGTTTTGGCGGAAACGGCCGCCTTTGCCCTTGAGCATGTCGGACAGCGATTTGAGTGCGCGATTGCCAGCACCGGTGACGGCGCGGCCATGGCGACCGTTGTCGTAAAGCGCGTCCACAGCTTCCTGCAACATGCGCTTTTCGTTACGAATGATAACCTCGGGCGTCTTGAGCAGGAGCAGATTCCTCAGACGGTTGTTGCGGTTGATGACGCGACGATAGAGGTCGTTGAGGTCGGACGTTGCGAAACGGCCACCTTCCAGCGGGACGAGCGGACGCAGGTCGGGCGGGATGACGGGAAGCACTTCAAGCACCATCCACTCGGGACGTGTGTTCGAGTTTGCAAAGCCCTGCGCGAGCTTGAGGCGCTTCGCGAGTTTTTTGCGGTTCTGCTTCGATTTCGTCGCGCCCATTTGCTCTTCGAGTTCCACTTGCGCGGTTGCGAGATCAATGGATGCGAGCATGTCGCGAACAGCCTGACCGCCCATGCCGGCGCGGAAACTGTCCTCGCCGTATTGGTCGAGCGCCTCGCGGTATTCCGTCTCGGTGAGGAGCTGGCCTTTGGCGAGCGGCGTGTTGCCTGGGTCAATAACAAGGTAATCCTCGTAATAGATCACGCGTTCGAGCTGGCG
>JBEIQV010000222.1:0-5732 GCA_040376335.1 Verrucomicrobiia bacterium
CGGATGCGTTTGAGCGGCTCAACGTCGCAACGCCGGACGTGATTATTTTAAACGACACACTGCCGGACATGGACGGAGCCGCCGTGCTGACACGGCTCGCCGCAGAACCGCACACTTCGCAAACACCCGTGATCCTGCTCGCGGAGCAGGCAAATGTCGCGAGCTACAATGGCCAGTTTGCAAATCTCTCGCGCGTTCTGACAAAGCCAGTCTCCGCTGAATCCCTGCTCGGCGCACTAGGTGAATTGCTCAACAACAAACCGGGTGCGCGACGGATGCTCCAATCGCGAGGCGGCATCGTCTTTAATGGACACACTGGCTTCATCTCACTGCGTCAGGCTTTGCAAATGGCGCAGGGCGACCGGCTCACAGGCGTGCTGCGCTTTCCGCTCGGACGTCATACCATCGAGCTGTGGATGAATGGCGGGCGTTTCCTCTTCGCGACGACGCGTAATTTCCAACTCTACTGCGCAGGCTCGCCCGTGATCCTCTCGGCGACCAGCCTCGGCCTCATTCTCGATGCGCAGGCCAATCAACTTCACACCGGCTGCCCCATCTTTCTTTTCCTCAGTGTGCGCAACGGACTTCCTCACGACGACGTTGTGCAAATCACGCGCGAGCATGGGCAGCGATTGTTCGGCCAGCTTTTCACCGCAGGTCGCATCACGTTCGAGTTCGAGGAAACGGATCGCTTCCCCGAGTTCGCGCGCAATTTTCCGCCAGCAACAGAGGATGCAGACAACTGGATTCTCGGCGCGCTTCGTCACGTGCGCTTCGAGCACATCGCACCCGCTCAGCGCCCCGACCCGAACGGTTCGCCCGCCTACACACGTCGCGGCTACGATCTTATCCAGCGTCTCAAACTCAACGACGTGGAAGCGCGCTTCGCCACGGCGATCAACGGCACTGACACACTGCAAGCCATCGCACAAAACATCGGAATCCCGCTCGGCGATGCGCTGCTTGTCGTGTTCCGCTTTCAGGCGCTGGAGATTATTGATTTCTGGAATGCAGGCGTGCTCAGCCTGCCAGGGTCGGCTTCGTAGGCGATGGCAAGGCCACGGCTGCGCGCAACGCTCACCCTTTTCAGCATCACGCTGCTCATCCCGGCGCTGTTGATCGGAATTGCAGAAATCTGTGCGCGCATTTTCGGAAATCATCTCGATCCACTTTCTGTTTTCGTGACTTCGCCGCAGCTTCGCATGGATACACAAGGCGCGGCGACGAGCGGGATGTTCGAGTTCGACCCGCTCCTCACATGGCGGCTGCGTCCGAACCTTCGCAATCTTTGGTGGGACTACACGCCCGTCACGACGAACAGCGCTCACCTCCGCATGGAGCGCGAACTTTCCGCGAAGCGCGGCCTGCGCATTGTCACGCTCGGCGACTCGGTGACGTTCGGCTACCGCGTTCCCGCCGCGATGAGCAAGGACAAGCCGGGCGAATTTGACGCCGAGGAAAAACCATACCCGCGTCTCCTCGAAGAGATGCTGCGCGCAAAATTTCCCGGTCGTGAAATCGAAGTGATCCCCCTCGCCTGCCCCGGCTATTCGAGCGGACAGGGACTTGCGTGGCTGCGGCGCGACATCGCCGAGCTGAAGCCGGATATCGTCACCGCCTGCTTCGGCTGGAACGATGTGCGCGCCGCTGGAGCCGCCGACCGCGTCACGATGCCGGGAACCGCTTCGCAAGTCCGCATCCGCGCGCTGATGAGCCACAGCCAGCTCCTGCTCCAGCTCGCGCAATTTGCCCAAGGCAAAACAGCGCCCACCATCCCTAAGCCAGAGCCGCGCAGTTCACCGGAGGAATACACCGCGCACTTTGCAGAAATGTCCGCACTCTGCCGCGAACATGGCGCGTGGTTTGGAGTCATCCTTCCAGTTTATCGCGATCCAAATAAACCCGGCGATTATCCCGAGGAGCAAAACAACATCGGTAATCCCGCCGAGGGTGAACGCATGACTCAATATCGAAACCAACTCCGTGCCACCGCCACTTCGCAAAAACTTCCAACGCTAGAAATCCCGGAACTCACGGAGCAATCTTGGCCGACGAATGCAGAGCTTTTCGGCGAACGCATCCACCCAAACGCAACGGGTCACGCACTCATTGCCGGACGACTTCTGGAGTTCATCGCGCCAGCACTCAGCGAGCGCACGAGGTAGCAAAACGCCATGCCTACCATCGAAGTCCGACAACTCACAAAATCCTACCGCACTTACAAGAAGCGGCCGGGCTTGGGCGGTGCGATACGCGGGCTATTCAAACGCGAATACGAGGAACTACGTGCAGCGGATTCCGTGACATTTTCCATCGAAGAAGGCGAATGCGTCGGTTTTCTAGGGCCGAACGGCGCGGGCAAGACCACCGTGCTGAAAATGCTCAGCGGTTTGCTTCATCCCACGAGCGGTGAAGCACGCGTGCTCGGCCATGTGCCGTGGCACCGCGAGGATGCTTTCAAACGGCAGTTTGCTTTATTGCTCGGGCAAAAGAACGCGCTGTGGTGGGACTTGCCGGCCCGGGAATCTCTCGAACTCAACCGCGCAATTTACAGCATTGATGAAGCGCGTTTTCGCGAAGTTGTCGGCGGGCTCACCGAGTTACTCGATGTGAAGGACAAGCTCGACGTGATGGTGCGCGAGCTGAGCCTCGGCGAACGAATGAAGTTCGAACTGATTGCGGCGCTGCTGCACGCACCACGCGTGCTTTTCCTCGACGAACCGACTATTGGCCTCGACGTCACATCCCAGCAGCGCGTGCGTGATTTCCTCCGCGAACACCAGCGCACCCAGCGCATCACCACGATGCTCACGAGCCACTACATGGGCGACATCGAAGCACTTTGCGAACGAGTCATCATCATTGACCACGGGCGCATCTTTTTCGACGGACTGCTGTCGAGCGTCATCGCAAAATACGCAACGCACAAGCTGCTCAGCCTCACCTTCAGCGTTGGCGAAGCGCGCGAACTTTCCGCCTACGGAGAAATAGTTTCGCAATCGCCGCTGTCGGCACAGCTCCGCGTTCCACGAATCAAAGTCACGGAAGTCTGCCGAGATTTACTCGGACGCTTTCCTGTGAGCGATTTCAGCGTGCAGGAACCACCCATCGAAGAGGTAATCCGAAAGCTCTTTGCCGAGTGAGCTAGAGCGGCTGCGGTGCTGTGAGCGCCATATACCACGCACACAACTCAGGCCCTTGGTAAAGCCACAGCAACGCGCCAAGCGAAAGGTAGGGGCCGAATGGAATCTTTGCCGACCACTCGCGCTTGCCGATGAGCAGTGGCAGGCCACCGATCACTGCACCAAATACCGAGGCCGACATGACCGTGAAAAGCACCGCCTGCCAACCGAGGAACGCGCCGATGCACGCGATGAATTTTACATCGCCAAAACCCATCGCATCGCGCTTGAAGGAAATTTTTTTGACGGTTCCAGAAAACGATTTCACCACATTGAGATCGTGCTCCTTTCCGTCGAGATGCAGTCGCTCATATTGAAAGCGCACCTCCGCTCCCTCGCGGACGGATCCATCAAATTCAAAGCGTCCACAATTCATCACGAGGAAATCTTTTTCGTTCGCAAAAAGCTCATCCCACCAGTGCTCCTCAGTTCCCGCTACGAGCTTTGCGCGCTCGCCCTCGAGAGTCCATGTGAACGGTTCATCCTTTGGAAATTCCAGTGTCTTTTTTCCAAACGCCATTTTCCCCAGCACCGAGACGAGCCAGAGAAGCGCGAAACCCAGGACCGCACCCAGCAACGCCCATGCGCCTCCTTTTAGATGAGATGTAAGGTCGCCGAAGTTTTCGCCATGTAGCATCGGGAAACACAGACTGAGAACGATGCCAGTAACGGCGCCGCCCCACGTGATTTCATCCGGGATCATCAAGTGCTCGAAATCAATAAATGTCGCCACGACGAGTAACGACACGAACACCACCAAAGGAAAAAACTTCGCCCACTCACCCGGAAATTCACCCGCGTAAGCAACGCGCCACCACACGCCGAGAAAGAGTAAGCCGGTGAGTATTTCCACGAGCACGTAGCGAAAAGCGATGCCGCCGCCGCAATTCGCGCACTTCCCGCGCTGGGCCAGCCAAGTGATGATCGGGAGGTTCGACCACCACGGGATTTGATATTTGCAACTCGGGCAAAACGACCGCTTGGGTTCATTCACCGAAAGCCCGAGCGGCATCCGATAGATGCAGACGTTCAGGAATGAGCCAACGGCTGCGCCGAGGACAAAAGCAAATGTCGCGAACAGTGCGTGATAAATGGGCTGAGAAAACACAGCGCGAGCAAAAGCAGCAGGCACGCCAACGTCAACGTCTCTGCACTAGAACTTCCTCCATGAGAAAGTAGCGTATTATTACCTAGATATGAAAGCGTGCCTTTTTGCTGAGAATTCAGCATCATCCTCGCGTTGCCCGCACGATTTTGACGACCCGATCACGGTGGGGACCGTGATCGGAATGTGTCGAATGCAGTGACGCGCGGCTGAAAGGCCATGCGTTACGAAGGGAGCGGGGGCTTTGTAAGAAGTGTGTCAGGGGGGAGCCTATCGGCTCTTTTCACACTTTGGGGACGAAGCTCCCGCTCCGCTTTGACCCTCCGGTGTTACCGCCGTCCGTCCAGCGATAGTTTGAATGCTCCCTCAAAATGATTGACCATTGCTCTCCAGCCAAAGCACACGACGCTCAAAGTCGAAAGTGACGCGCCATTTTTTGAGCAGGTCGCTGCCAATGCGTGCCTGCCACGCTCCACCACTTGTATCCACGGCGACATCGCGCACGGGGGTGTCGCCGATGAATGCGAGAGGGACGCGGAAGGAGCGCCCGCTATTGATGCCACCGAGGCCGACTGCGCGATAGGTGCCGCCTCGGTTTGCGAGGTTTTCGAAGCCCCATGCCCGGAGGAGTTTTTCGTTGAGGAAAATCTGATCTTTCGCGCCTGTGTCCACCAACGCTGAGATGGTGTGTTTTCCGATGCGGAGCGGGACGTAGAATAAATTGTCGCGCACGGTGAGCGGGATGCGGTGTGCGTTGCTTGCGGGTGTGTAGGATGTCCCCGGCGAGAAGACGAAGCGGGATGCAGCGTAGTCGAATGTGACGTAGCGAAAGCTGGCAATGACGGGGCTGCCGAGCAAGTTCACTTCGTATTGACCGACGGGAAAGCCAGCCCAGCACAGTTCCGTCTTTTCGCGGCGCAACACAGCGACGAAACCGCTCAGCTTCATAGGACCAAGATTTGCGTGCTCAAAGCGCGCGAGCCACGCCTTTTCTTCGCCGCCAATTCCTGTCACCGTGATGGGGATTTCGTCGGAGGCATAAACCATCGCTTTCGCATCGAGCACACGCTTTGACTCCACCACACAGAGTTGGGCTCCCGTATCGACAATCATGCTGAACGGAGAACCCTCGTTGAGACGCACACGCAGCGCAGGAAGTCCGCCGTAGCTTTTCATCATTGGGATCGAGACCGGACCGGGAGCGAATTCGGCGGAGAAAACCCGCATTTGATAACGACCAGAGGCATCGAGTATATGCAGCCCAATCTTCCCAACCGAGACGCTGCGTGCTTTTAAGCGCTTCTCGACGGCTGACGAGACGGCTGCGGAGCGAACAGTGCAGCCAGTGAAAGCTAGCATCGCTGCCACGAGGACGCTGGCAATTTTGAAAGTAGCATCATGTGCGATGCGCATGGCTGCTGAACGTGGAGCAGAGGGCGCGTTGC
>JBEIQV010000146.1:0-8163 GCA_040376335.1 Verrucomicrobiia bacterium
CCGATTGCTCTCCCCCTACGGAAACACCTTCGAGTATATTCCCACGACACGAGCTTGGATATTATTTGAACGCGCACACCGCACAGACTGGCTGTCGCTCTTAGCGGTCGTGCCCTGCATAGCGGTGGGACTCGTGGCATGGGAGGCACTGAGAGTTTGCTACGAATTTTTACAAAAGCGCATCACACGAAAAGGCCAGCGACCCTGAAAGCGATACAGCCATCGTGTATGCCTCGCACGGAGTTCACGGCGTTCGCAAAGGGGAAGGTAACCAGCAAAGGTAAAGGAGAACCTGGGGCGTTGCCCTAGGTTGGTATGAAACCGGGCCGTTGGCCCTGCAAAACAGAACAGCCATCTTCGCCGCCAGCCATCTTCGCTCCTTCGCTGCTTCGCGGTTTAACAATGTGTTTGAACCGCGAAGCAGCGAAGAAGCGAAGGAGAAATTCATCCTCCAGCCAGGCTGCGGTGACGGAGCGGGTTCACTGCGGCGGGTTCTTGGTGCCGTCGGGGAGGGTGATGTCGGTGTTCGGCAGGGCGGCGCGCAGTTCGCGCAGTGCGGGGGCGGGGATTTTGTCGGAGCCGCTGAGGCTGAGCCATTGCAGGGCGGTGAGGCCCTTGAGGGCGTCCACGTTTTCCAGCGCGTGGCATCCGTCGAGGACGAGCGTTTGTAGGCCGAGGAGACTGTTCAGGGCGTCCACATTTTGAAGGACGTAGCCATTGGTGAGGCGAAGGAATCGAATGTCTGTAAGGTCTTTCAAAGGGTCCACACTTTCCAAGGAGTTACATTCCATGAGGCTGAGTAGTTGCAAGCCGGTAAGGCCACTCAAGCCATCCAACTTTCGCAGGGCGGAGCAATCGTCGAGGAAGAGCATTTGTAAACTAGTAAGTTCCCTCAGCGGGTCCACGTTTTCACATTTCCAAACAATCAATACCGTGGGACGGAGACGGTGGAGCATTTCGCGGTAACGGCCAAGGTCGGGGACATATCCCATATCAAGCACGCGTTGGTGCTCGCCCCATGTTTCCTTTTTGAGCGCATTGTGCCAGTCCTGCCGGATGAGGCTGATGGTATCTTTGCACTTCCACGTGAACCCCGCCTCCTTCGCCTCGCGGACGGCGTTGTTGTAAAGGTGGAGCTTCCACATCTGCCAGCCGATGCCGCCGAGGAAGAGGACGATGAGCACGCACCAAAGCTTCTTCCCAAAGCTGCTCTCGCTTTTCGTGGTGTGCCCGTCTTTCACGCGGGCCTTTTGCCGCGTGCGGGGGATGTTGGCAAGGCGTGGGGTGGGCAATGGCGGTGGAGCGTGGCGACAGCCTTTGGACTAGAGGCGAGCGTGCTAAAACAGGCGAGTATGTATCGTTGCTCGTTTCCATAGCTTCGTCTCGGTTCTCTTTTTCCAGCTTCCCCTCAGTCTCCACCAAACCGAAACAGGCTCACCAACAATCGTTCCAGATGGCTATTGGCGGATGTCGTCGTCGGTCCACATTTTGCGGTCGGGGCCGGCGCTTCGGATTTCCATGTGCTTCCCGCTGAGCTGGTGGAAAAAATAGGGAGTTCCACAGATGTCGCACAGTTCCCCTTCGGCATTGAGCGGGCTGTTGTCGGGGAGCTTGAGTTTGAGTTGCTTGAGATTACTGCCGCGCAACGAGCGGGTGATCTCCGCGTTGTCGCCGACGGGATTTCCGCCAAGCGCGTTGCGAAAGTCGCGGATGACGAGGTCGAGGTCTTCGATGGCTTGACGAACGTTTTCGAGTGTAGCGGGAGGGAGTTGGGGTTTTGGTGACGGCGGCGGATTGTCGGGGGCAACCGGTGGTTGCGTCGAGGGTTTCGAGGGAGGAGGCGCAGAGGTTTGCGTGACGTTATCGGTGACTGATGGTGCTGGGTTAGAGGCGGCGGGTGCTTTCGGGTTCGGGACTGGTGCGGGCAAGGCGGGGGGCTTTTCAATCGGGGTGAAAGGTGGAGGCTGAACAGGGGTGGTCGTCTTGCTCACGGCGACGATGATGGCGACCACGGCGATGACGATTCCAATCCAGATGTTGTGTGTTTTTTTCATCTCCTGAAATGACGCTGCGAAAATGCCGCCCGCTCAGCGGTGGCTCCCGCATGTCGCAGAGGCTAGAGCATGAAGCCGAGATTCGGGTTCGCGAAGTGGCCGAGGTTGGGGAAGACAGTGGGCATGTCGGTGTTGGTGAGACCGAACCATTTTGCGAGCGTGGCGCTATATTCGTCCACGCTGGTGCTGGGGATCCATGTGCCTTTGGTGTCCGTGTCGCTGGGGCCGCCGAGGGTAAGGATCGGGTAGCTGCCGTAGGTGCGCTGGCCTTTGACGCCACCGCCGAAGACGGCGTGATGACCGCCCCATGCGTGGTCGCTGCCCTGGCCGTTTGGCGAAAAGCGGCGGCCAAAATCGCTGGCGGTAAATCCGGTGACTTGCTGGACAAGCGCGGAATCGGGGCCGAGGGCGGCGCTGCTTGCGATTTGCTCGATGGCGCGTTGAAAGGCGAAGATGGCTTCGCTGAGTTCGTTCATGAGATCGGCGTGTGAGCCGACGGTCGGGGCGAGCGGGTTGCCGATGGGAAATGCGGTGTTGCCGACCTGGTTGGTGTGGGTGTCGTAGCCGCCGACGTTGACGAAAAAGATTTGCCGTTTCATGCCGAGCGAATTGCGCGCTGCGATGAGGCGCGCGACCATTTTCATCTGTTTGCCGAGGCTGGTGGTCGGGAACACCTGGGTGAAGAAGTTCGCGGCGGCGGTGGGTGCGATGGCGGTGTTCAATGTGTCTCCGAGCACGATCGCCCTGTTGAGCACTTCGCCATATGCGCTTTCCTGCAAGTTTGGCCTCGGGAGGTTGGCGATGTTGAGCATGGCGTTCTTGCGATTGCCGGTGACGCCGCTGAGTGTGACGGCACCATCGGTGGAGACGTGGTATTGGTTCAGCTTGGAAACGTTCGTCGCGTCTTCACCGGCATCGAGCGTGATGCCAAAGTTGTTCGAGATTTCAAAAGTGTTCTGCCCGGCAATGCTGGTGCAAAGCGAGATGACCTGCGAGGTGCGCTGGCTGGCGTTCATGTCGAGGAACATCTCCCGCGCGAGACGCCCGCCCCATCCACTATTGGCGGGCTGGTCCGGCAGCGATGTCTGCCAGTGGGTGACTTGATCGCTGTGGCTGAAAAGCTGTGGCGGTTTGGCGACGCTGTTTTTTTGATACTCGACGCGTGTCAGCGGGTGAATCAGCGGGCCGACGTTGAGGACGAGCGCGAGTTTTTGCTCGTGGAAAAGGGTGGCTAGCTCTGGGCAATTCGGGTGGAGTCCGTATTCGTTGCCGTCGGGATTCAGTGAGGTGAGCGGGACGAGATTTGCCTCGGGAATGGCGAGCACCTGACGCAGTGCGGCGTAGTTTCCGTAACCTGCGTTGCGCGGGACGACGAAGTTGTTGCAGTCATTTCCGCCGGACATGAAGACGCAAATGAGCGCCTTGTAGTCGGTGATGCCTCCGGACTGGGCGAGGGCGGAATTGATGAAGCGGAAATCGCGAAGCTGGTTGCTGATGGCGATGCCGCCGACTGCGGCGCACGCTGCCTGCCGGATGAAGTCGCGGCGCGTGCGGAGGAGAATCTGGCGGTCGTCGTTGTTGGGACGGTTCGGGCGCATAATTGTTTGGATGTGGCGTGTTGGTTTCAGACCTCACTCATTTCTGGATGCTGAACTCGGGCGAAGTGACGATGAGATGGATGACGGAGCGGACGCGATCCCGGCGGTGAGTAAGCGTGGTTGCGCTCACGGTGGTTGCGAACGATGTGGTGGTTCCGTTGGTGTAGGCGATGTTTGTGTAGGTGGTCGGTGCGCCGACGGGGTTCGCGCGATAGGTGATGAAGTTGTAGATTTCATCCTCCATCGCAGTGCTCATTTGACCGGCCATGAGCAGCTTTGACATTTCACGGATGAAGTTCCTCAGATTGTCGTTGGTGGGCAACGCTGTATTGTCGTCGGTCCATGGATTTGCGGAGCCGGGCCGGAGATCCATCCATGGCGAGATGTCCATCGGAACGTCGGCGGCACCGCTCTTGAAGCTGCTGAAGCCCGAAGTGTAGTTCGGATTGAAGAAGCCGTTGTAGAGGAAGTTCGCCTGCGCGATGGTGGTGGTGTCCGAAGTGAGTTGGAATTCCGGCGTGTAGAGGCCGGCGGCGGCGAGGTTGCCGGGATATTGGTAGTCGGGCAGGAAGTAGTTGAAGACGGTCGGTGAAGCCATCGGCGTCTGGCCGAGATCGGTGTCCGTGCTGCCCATCGTGAAGTCGCCGTATGCGCCGAGCAGCGCATAGCCCGCGCTGTGGCCACCGCGATTAAGAACCGGTGCCTCGGCGGAGCCGACAAATTGGTTGCTCAACGTGCCGGTGCTGCCTGCGGGATACTCGGCGGTCACGGTGAAACGATATTCATCGAGTCTGGTGATGGTGTGGAGACCGTCCACCGGGGAGAAGGTGTTCGTATCAATCTTGAAATCCAAATACACATTCGCACCGTTAGTAAGGCCGTGCTCGGAGTTGCACGTGATGGTCGCGGTGCCGCTCGTCGCGGGGAGCGTCGGCGCAGGCAGCGAGTAGCTGCCGGTCATCACGGAAATGTCGCATGTCGGCGTGCCAGTGGTAGCAAGGGCCGCATTGCCCACGGGCACCGCAGGCAGGTCGAGCGTGAAGACGGTCGTGCTTGTTACGGTGACGGGATACAGACCACTGAGCGCGGACAGCGCACCTTCGCGGAATCGCACATACGCACGTGTGCCGCTGGCGAGGCCGTGACTGACACCGCTGGTGACTGTCACCGTGAGCACACCAGCCATTTTCTCGTAGGTGCCGCGATGGCAGTCTTTCGCCCGCACGGCGAAGGTGTTCGTTCCCATCGTATAGGTGTTGCCGAGCGTGCTGGTGGAGTAAGTTGCCGAGAGCGCACGGGGAGGGCGGATTGCTGGCGGTGCCGGCGGAGGCGGTGTTGTGGCGTCGCCAAATGTGAGCGCGAAACTCTGCCCGCTCGTGAGACGATGCGCTGCCGTGGTGTTGATGTAAATGGCACCGCCGTCCTGATCCCACGTGCCGCTGAGATTCACCTGCGGCGGGAATGCGCGCGCCACATTTGCGACGCGGATGATTGGCTCGCGTTGCTTGCCATAGCCCTGCGCGGCGCGCGCCGTCGCGGAGCGTGCTTCGTAGTCGAGAAGGATTTGTTTCACCACGGCCTTCATGTCACCGCGAACACCGCTGCCGTTATCGTTGAACTTTTGCACGACGCGGTAGATGTAGCCGGGGCTGGGCGTGCTCGTGACCATGCGCTGGATGAGTTGCCGACAGATGAAGGGGCCGACGTTTGGATGATTGAAGAGCTTGTCGTGCGTGATGAGGAGTTCCTGCGCAGCGAGGGCGGTGTAGGCAGGGTCGTTGTATTGCGTGCTGCTGTGCGACGAGGCGTAAGGATCGAGAGGCAGACCACCGGCTGTTGAGAGGCCGGGGATGACGACGTTGTTCAGCAGTCGCTTCTGGCCGACGAAGTGGCGACGCGGGGTTTCGCGCATCGGTTCAAGATAGTTGGTGCTGGCGCTGAAGCTATTCGAAGTCGAGGTGGTGCCGGTGTAAAACCAGTCCCATCCGGTGAAAACATGAGCGAAGCCGATGATTGCGGCTTCGTCGTAAGTCGGAATCGGCAGCCCTTTCGAGTCGAGGATGAGCGTGCCGTCGGGGTGCATGCGATTCAGACCAAGGCTGAACAACTGCATGATTTCGCGCGCGTAGTTTTCGTTCGGGATCTGGCCGGTGGAGAGGTTTGGTTTGTCGTTTCGCACCATGTCGAGGTAGCGCCCCATGGCCGGGTGCAGTGTGGTGGCGATGAGGATGTCGCGGAAATTCCCGAATGCACCGGACTGGAGCGTGGCACTGACGCCGTAGCCCGTGATGCCGGGGATGACGCTCAACACGGGCGACGCGACCGGATTCACCTTATTGTTGTCATGATTGGAATCCAAAAAGCCGATGAGCAACATGTCGTAATAGTCGCTTGTCGCGTCGGCCCGGTTGTCTAGCGGGCTGCCGTCGGCGTTCGAGGTGACGAGGATTTCGCTGAGCGCGAAAGCCACCCGCTGCCGCAGTTGATCCTGTGCGGTGACAGCATTTTTCCACCACGAATTAAACATCAGGCTACTGCCGTAGGTTGCCCCCTGCGTGTCCGTGCGGTCGCGGTTTTCATAGACGTAGGGATACGCGAGCGTGATGGGTTTCGCGAACTGTGCGTCAATCCAGCCCTCGTAGCCGAGCGACTGCACTTCGGCGATGCTCGTGGGGCTTGCGCCGAAAGTGGATTGCGTGAGGAAACGGGCCGCAGCGGCGTAGTCCAGATGATCGTCCGCGAAACTCGGTGGCGAGGCAGGCGGCGTGAATGTCTGCGAGCCCGCAGCGAGGCGGAAATTGCCGCGTATTTCGCCAGCCGGATAGGAGGCGGTGTGGATGTTGAGGTAGGCGTTGCCGTTTTCGATCAGCTTTACGATGTCCGCAGCGTCGCTGTCGCCGTCGTTGTCCTTGTCCGCGATGCCGGAAACTGCCGTGATGTTCCATGTGTAGCCGCCGTCCGCGTCCGGCGTGAAATCGTCAATGTCGTAGATGATCTGGCCGCCGTCCGCATCGCTATGGAGATGCTTTGATGTCACGCCGGTCGTGAGATTTCCGTAGTTAAAATAGAGTTTCAGTGCCGTCTTGTCCGCGCTCATCACGATGGTGCCGGAGCCAAAGCCGCCCGTGATCGCGCCGCCCTGCGCGTGCATCGAAGTCGTGTAAAGCGTGCTCGCGCCGCTGATGGGCGCAGCGGGTGTGTATTGCGTGAGCACGTAGCCGGGGATGATCTCGCTGGGCGCTGCCGTGGACTCGCCGGGTTTTGCCCAGCCGATGGCGAGGTGATCGTCGCCACCTGCATCCTTGTGAAGCACCTCGAAGTAATACTTTCGCCCAGCGTAAAGCTGTAGCAGTTCGGTCTTCGCCGCCGTGCTCCAATTGGGAGCAGCCGTCGAGGGCGCGGTGAGTTCCGCGCGTAGCCATGCGTTCACCGGCTCCGTGTCGTCGGAAATGCGAAGTTGCGCAGCGTGGTCCGCCGATAACCAGAATGTGTAAGTGCCTGTCGTCGGCGCGGTGATGTAGCCGCGAATGCGCGCGCCGTAGCCGTCCTCCTCATCCAAATTGGCGGGCCCTTGCAGCGAGGTGAGCAATGTCGTGCTCGTCGGCGTGAGCCCGGTCGGGATGCTGGTCACGCTAGTGCCGGCCACATTTTCCCAATACTCACGCACCACACCGCCGCCCGTCTGCAACACGGTCAATTTCAAAATCGCGGAGCCGGTGCCCGAGGCGTTCGTCGCACTGAGCACGACCTGCCAGTCGCCGGCTTGCGTGGGATTTCCAGAAATCAGTCCCGCAGCATTCATCGTCAGCCCGGGAGGCAGATTCGCAGCGGCAAAGCTCGTGGGGCTGCCGCTTGCTGCGATCTGGTAGTTAAAAATCGGACCGCCGATGAATGTGTAGCTTTCCAGCGCGCTCGTAATTTGCGGCACTTGCGTCGGGAACAGGCGCGACTGGGGGATGATATGCAGTTCGTTGGGATTGCCCGTTTGCGGGTTCACCTGACTCACACTTTGCCAGCGCAGGTGCGCCTCTGCAGTGCCTGTTGTCTCATATTGCTCGACGAGGATCGGATAGCGCCGCCCGGCCTGAAGTTCGATGATGCCGGTGAAGGTGCTGCTCGCGACCGTATTCGGCGGCCAGTTGTTGATGAGAAGCTGCCCGTTCACCCACACACGGCCTGCGCGATTCACCTCGAAGGAAAACGTGTAATACTGCGAAAACTCCGGCAGCACTTCGCCAGACCAGCGCGATGAAAAGTAATTTGTATTCACTCCCACCGCCGGCGAGCCAACGCCCTGCGTGGTCGTATCCGCCCAGTCGTAATCCACCGTCGCATCCACACGACTGACCGCCGGTGCTCCGGCAAACTTCGCCGGGTTCGTGTCTGTGATTCGATCCACCACGCTCGATACTTCATTCCAAAACTCCGCCCGCAAACCGGTCCCATTCGCAGAAACAGTATCCGTGATCAAAATGCCCGCCGCCCCCGGTTCACCCACGGTGTAGCTCGCG
>JBEIQV010000085.1:0-11597 GCA_040376335.1 Verrucomicrobiia bacterium
AAAAGTGGCCACGCCGTAGCGGCGGGGGTGGGTATAACACACACGCGCCGGAGCCTTTCGGCTCCGGCGCTTTGTTGGTGATACGTTGTTTTGCTTAACGGCGCGGCTCCTGCCAGTCGTCCTGCGGTGGGCGTCTCCTTGGGCGATACTGCTCTCTTTCACCCTGCGGTGGCGCGAAGTCTTCGCGAGGTGGCGGTGCGAAGCGATCCCACTGCGGGGGCGGCGGGCCTTGGTGCATTCCGCGAGGGCCGCCGTTCATCGGGCCGGGGCCTTGCGGGCGCATTCCTTCAAAACGCGGGCCGCGTTGTTGGAGATCCGGCATTTCTCCGAAGCGCGGACGCCAGTTTTGCGAGCGCGCTTCCATGCGACGTTCGCCTTGTTGTTGAAAACGCGGGCCGTCCTGCGGTGGCTGCGGACGGAAACTGTCGCTGTGATTTCCACCCTGAGCCCAACGTTCGCGCATCATTTCGAAAAGATGTTGCATCTCTTGCGGGCTTGGCCTTCCAGCGAAGTGCGGGCGACCACCCTGCGAGCGTGCATCCATGCGGCGCTCTCCTTGTTGTGCATAGCCGGGGCCGTTTGGTGGCTGTTGCGGGCCGTAGTCCCTGTGGTGGTGCCGACGCGGGCGATCCATTCCATATTGCTGGCCGTTGCCACCGAAGTCTTGCCACTTGTGGTGCCGGTGGCGGTGATGTCCAAAGTTACGCCCATCGTCTGGGCCACGTTGCTCCGATGGCTGTGGGCCAGCTTGCGATTGATGGCGGCGGCCTTCGCGCGGGCCTTGCTGTGGCGGCGGTGGTGGGGCGAAGTTGCGCTGACGGCCGTCGGGCCGTGCGTTTTGTCCGGGGCCGGAAAACGGACGCTCCCCGCGCTGCCAGCGCCGACCTTCGCCGCGTGGGGCGAAATTGCCGCCGTCGCGATTCGGGCGTTCTGCATTTTGCGGGCGTTGGTTTTCTGGAGGACGATCATTTTGATGGGGGCGATCCCCGTGCGGAGCTTCGCCGCGAGGTGCTTCCGGGCTTTGGGCCTGACCTGCTTCGTCGCGGTGACGATGTTGACGATGAGGTCTTTCTCCATCGGGGCGCGCTGCGTTTTCGTTGTGTGGTTGACCTTCACCGGATGGCGGATTCGGTCGCTGGTTGTCTTGTGCATCGAGCGTCCAGGTCGAAAGAAGGACCGAGATTGCTCCGATGATTGCGTGGTTCATTTTCATAGTTGGTTTTGTGGTAGCCTGCGTGGGGCCGCACGCTGGTGTTCGGTTTATTAAACTCCGCCGATGTAAAAAAGGTGTCAGCGAACTTCGGGAAAATTGTTAAGTCCGTGTAAATGCGAGAGCATCACGGCTCGCCGCCGTGCTATCCACCCAGTATTCCTGCGCATATGTCAGCCGATACCACCAACGCCCAGCGCCTTCTCGTCATAGACGATGACCGCAAGCTTTGCCGCCTCATCGCAGGCTATCTCACGCCGCTTGGATACACCGTGACTTCCGTCCACACCGGCCCCGAGGGAGTGGAAAAAGCGAACGCAGAAACGTGGAGCGCGATCATTCTCGATGTGATGATGCCGGGCATGGACGGCTTCGAGGTGCTCAAGGCCATTCGTAAAACGAGCGATGTGCCGGTGCTCATGCTCACGGGTCGCGGCGAAGAGGCGGATCGCATCGTCGGTTTGGAAATCGGTGCGGATGACTATCTGCCAAAAACTTTTTCCACGCGTGAACTGCTCGCCCGTCTTCGAGCTGTCACGCGTCGCAGCGCGCGCACGGTTGATAAAGACGCGGCGCTCGCTGAACTCGTCGTTGGTCCACTACGAGTGGATCCAAATACGCGCACTGCAGCATTCGGCGACAAGCCGCTCACGCTCACGCCAGTCGAATACGATCTGCTCTACGCGCTCGTGCGCGCGAAGGGTCGCATCAAGACACGTGAGGCGCTCATTGAGGACATCCGTGATCGCCACTACGATGTGTTCGACCGCTCGATAGATGTCCACATTTCCGCGCTGCGGAAAAAGATGGGCGATGACGCTAAAAACCCGCGCTTCATCCGCACCGTGCGCGCAGCCGGCTACATGCTCGTGGAGCCGGATACACCGTGAAAACACGCATCCCACTCTACGCAAAAATCGTGATGTGGTTCTTCGTGAACCTCGCCGTGCTCTTCGTCGCGGGCTGGCTGCTGGTGCGCGGACAGTTTCAAGTCAGTGGTTTCTCCGCGCGTGTTGCGGGGGATCGCGTGCAAAACAAGGCGCTCGAGATCATGGCCGAGCTGAACACCGTCCCCAGCGAAAAGTGGGATGAAATTCTTAAGAAACACGCCGCGCCGTTTGGAGTCAGATTTTTCCTCTACGACAACAACGGACGTCATCTCGCAGGTCCCACACAGCCACTGATACCGGAAATTCATAACAGGCTCGTCGGTGCTCGCCCGCCCTTGCGCATGGATAATCAGCGGGCTCGTCCGCCGTTTGAAGGACGCCGTCCGCCCGGTCTTGAGGATCGCCCTCCACGCCCCGAGAGATTTGAATTTCAGGGTGGGCCGCCTGACAGACCTCAGCTTGGACAGCCGCCAGCTCAACTGCGTGGCCAGTCCCGTGAATTGCCGGACAAGCTTTTCATCCCCACCACAAAACCTGATCGCTACTGGGTGCTTGTCAGGGTCGAGTATTTGGAAAATCAAACGAAGCACGGCGGTGCCATCCTCGCAGAGTCCGATTCACCGACGGGCGGCGGTTTGTATTTCGATGTCGTGCCGCTGTTGTGGGCAGGGGCGGGTGTGCTCGTGCTATCGGCACTCATCTGGCTCCCGTTTGTGCGCGGCATCACGCGCAGTCTCTCGCGGATGAGCGCTGCGACTGCGCAGCTCGCGGAGGGAAATTTCGAGGCGCGTGCGAACGAAAAACGCCGCGACGAACTCGGCGCTCTCGGTGGTGAAATCAATCGCATGGCAGCGCGCCTCGCGGGTTACGTTGGCGGGCAAAAGCGATTCCTCGGCGATGTGGCTCACGAACTCTGCGCGCCAACCGCCCGCCTGCAAGTGGCTGTAAGCATCCTCGAACAGCGCGCAACCACCGACGACGACCGCGAGCGCCTCGCCGATGTGCGAGAGGAAGTCGAGCACATGGCCTCGCTCGTGAACGAGCTACTACAATTTTCCCGCGCGAGCATCGGCGGGAAGAAAGTCGAACTGCAAAGTGTGAACCTTCGATCCATTGCTGAAAAAGCGATTCATCGAGAGGCTGGGGATACTTCACAAGTCAGCTTGGATATTGACGCTGAGCTTCATGCCCGCGCTGAGCCTGACTTGCTTCTTCGAGCGGTGAGCAATCTTTTGCGCAACGCCATCCGCTACGCTGGCCACGCCGGCCCCATTGTGGTCTCCGCCGTGCGGGACGGTGCGGACGTTTTCTTCAGCGTCACCGACAGTGGGCCCGGAATTCCTGCCGATGCACTGCCGAAAATCTTCGATCCATTTTACCGTGTGGATACCGCGCGCACACCCGGCCAGCCCGGTCAGGGCGGCACCGGGCTAGGACTCGCTATCGTAAAAACATGCGTGGAAGCGTGCTCCGGCAGTGTTGTCGCGCACAACGTCCAACCCAATGGACTCGAAGTGACGCTGCGCCTTCGTGCGACATAGATAAAAATTGCGCATAGTGAATTGTGCGGTTCGTGGGTTATCCTCGGAACAAAGATGCGCCTCTCATTTCTTCCAGCCTTGTTCGCCATCGCAAGCGCGCACGCCGTGCCGCCCGAGCAGGTGGAGTTTTTTGAAAAGCGCATCCGTCCCGTGCTCGCGGAGACATGCCACGAGTGCCACGGAGCGGAAAAACAGAAGGGCGGGTTGCGTCTTGATTCGCGTCCCGGCTGGCAGAAAGGCGGCGACACAGGTGCTGCTATTGTTCCCGGAAAACCTACCGAGAGTCTTTTGCTGAAGGCGATCCGCCACGACGACCCGGATCTGAAGATGCCAGCCAAGCGCCCGAAGCTCGACGCTGAGGCCATCGCTGACTTTGAAAAATGGATCTCGCTCGGCGCGCACGACCCGCGCGACGAACCCGCGAAGGATCACCCGCGCGAGTGGGCCGAGATTTTTTCCGAGCGCAAAATATGGTGGAGCCTCCAGCCCGTCGGAAACCCAGCGCCGCCGCCCGTAAAAAATACCGAGTGGGCGCGCAATGACGTGGATCGTTTCCTTTTGGCGAAAATGGAAAACGCCGGGCTTGCTCCTACGCAGGACGCCGATCCGCGCACGCTGATCCGCCGTCTTGCCTATGTGCTCACGGGCCTGCCGCCGTCGCCGGAGGAAGCGGAGCAGTTCGTTCAATCCACAATCCGCAATCCGCAATCCGCAATCGCAGAGGCTGCGGATCGGCTGCTTGCCAGTCCGCGTTTCGGCGAACACTGGGCGCGCCACTGGCTCGACCTCGTTCGCTACGCGGACAGCCACGGCAGCGAGGGCGACCCGGAAATCCCCGAGGCGTGGCGCTATCGCGACTACATCATCCGCGCCATCAATGACGACGTGCCGGTTGATGCGCTCATCCGCGAGCACATCGCAGGCGACCAGTTGCCGCCGCGCCCCAACGCCGCCGAGGGTTGGAACGAAGCGATGCTCGGCCTCTCACACTGGCGGCTCGTCGAGCACGGCTTCCAGCCCGTGGACACGCGCGACGAGCAGGTGAAGACCGTGGACTCGCAAATTGACGTGCTCACGAAGGCATTTCAGGGCCTCACCGTCTCGTGTGCGCGTTGCCACGATCACAAATTCGACGCCATCTCACAGCGCGACTACACCGCGCTCGCGGGCATCCTGGAAAGCAGCCGCCCCGCGATGCGCACGATTGATCTGCCGGAGAAAACCAACGCGACCATCGCCGCGCTCACAGCCGCGAAGGTCAGGGTGAAAGCCGCCGTCGCCGAAGCATGGCTTGCGGAGGCTGCGAAGATTCCCGCGCATCTAGCAGGCCCTGCCAGTCGCGAGCTGGAAAAAGCCAGGCTGGAAAAAGAACGCGATGCCGTTTCTGTAAAACGCGATGCACTTCGCGCCGCTGTGTTGGACCGCGCGTATGCTGCGAAGGGTATCAAAAAAACCAGTGCAGACGCGCCGCCACTTCCCATCGCGCGATGGGGTTTCGACAGCGTAAACGGCGCAAAAAAAGTCGCTCTGGATGACATTGGCGGCCTCAACGCCCAACTCGTAGGCGATGCCGTGGTGCGTGACGGCAGGCTCATTCTCAATGGAAACGGCTTTGCGCGCACGTTACCTGTGGGTCGCGTGTTCACGGAAAAAACGTTGGAGGCATGGGTGAAACTTGCTGCACTCGACCAGCGTGGCGGCGGAGTTGTCACACTCGAAGACAATAGCGGCACTGTGTTTGATTCGATCGTTTTTGCAGAGAATGCATCGCGTCGCTGGCTGGCGGGCAGCGAACATTTCTTGCGTAGCCGCGTTCTTGAAGCGCCCGACGAGCAGACCACGGACGGCTTTGTCCACGTCGCCATCACCTACTCAGCCGATGGCACCATATCCGTTTTTCGCAACGGTCTACCCTACGGGAAATCGTGGAAGCCTGCAAATCCGCCGGGCAAGTTACCAGCCGACTCGCATCTGCTTTTCGGCCTGCGTCACCTGCTCGGCAAAGTGAATGGGCACCTTCGTGGAGAAGTGGATGAGGCCCGACTCTACGACCGTGCTCTCAGCGCAGGCGAAATCGCTGCATCATTCCGCGCGGGGCCGGAGTTTTTTCCAGCGAATGAAAAACAGCCGCAAATCGCATGGACGGAAGCCGAAAGGAACGAGGTCACTGCGCTCGGCGTGCAACTGGCCCGCATCAGCCAGCAACTGCTCGCACTGGGATCGAATACCGAGAACGCGTGGAAAAATGCGCTCACCGAGATCACTGCGTCTGGAAAGAAAGCCGCGCCCGATTCCGCTTCACCAACGCTGACACCAAAATTTATCACCGGCCCGGGCGTGGGCAACGTTGCGGAGGGTGATTTTACCATCGAGCCAGCGGGTGATGCGATTTTCACCGGCCTGCGGCAGGCGGGCGTCGGGAGCGGCTCGCTCACGGGAAAGTTCGGCGGGATTGCGACGACGGAGCGGTTCAAAATCACGACGGACTACATCAGCATCCACGCCGCGGGGCGCGCAGCGTGGTGCCGACTCATCGTGGATGGCTATCCGATTGGAACGAATCCGATTTTCCCGCGCACTGAGTTGAACGCTGCGGATCCGCGGTGGATGAGGATTGATGTGAAATACCGCAAAGGCTCGATGGCCTACGTCGAATTCGCCTGCGCAGAGGATCTCACCCGTCGGGAAAAGCGCGATGCGCAAAGTTGGTTCTTTGTGGATCGGATCATCGCGCACGATGGCGGCACACCGCCGGAACCGCCCGTGGATTTCGCCGCGCTGTTCGGCGGCAATGCTGGTGATGCAGAGCGCATTCGGGATGCGTTCACCGCCGCCATCACCGCATGGCGCGATGGGAAAATCACCGAGCCGCAGCGCGCGCTGCTGGATTTTTTCTTGCGCAAAAAGCTACTCCCCACCGCGCCGGTGGATGACAAAGCCCGCGCGCTCCTCGCGGAATTCCGCCGCATCGAAGCCGCAGCACCAGTCCCACGGCGAGCGTCGGGTGTTTTCGATGCAGACTGCTACGACGCGCCGCTCCTCACGCGCGGCGACCACGGCAAACCAACTGAACCTGTCCCGCGCGGCTACCTCGCCGCGCTGAGCACGCAGATGGGGGAAATCGGGAGGCAGCAGTCCGGGCGACTCCAGCTCGCAAACGCGATCACCAGTCCGAAAAACCCGCTCACCGCACGAGTGATGGCGAACCGCGTGTGGCTCCATGCCTTCGGTCGCGGCATTGTCGCGACGCCGGATAACTTTGGAAAAATGGGCGAGTTGCCTACGCATCCCGAATTGCTCGACCATCTTGCCGCGCGCCTCATCGCCGAAGGCTGGTCGCTGAAAAAAACGCTGCGCACGCTTGTCACTTCGCGTGCCTTTGCCCTCGCTGGCGAGCCTTCGGCACAGGCGCGCGAGCGTGATCCTAGCGACGCGCTGCTCTCGCATTTCCGCGTGCGGCGAATGGAGGCCGAGTCCATCCGCGATTCGATGCTCGTCCTGGCCGGGCAACTCGATTCGACGATGTTCGGCCCGCCGGTTCCGTCGGACAAACCGCAGCAGCGCCGCAGTATTTATCTCGCCGTCCGTCGCACTGCGCTGAATCCGTTTCTCATAGCGTTTGACGCGCCCGTTCCGTTCAGCACGCTTGGCCGCCGCGATGCGACGAACGTCCCGGCGCAGTCGCTCACGCTGTTGAACGATCCGTTCGTCATCCGATGTGCCGGGCAGTGGGCTGCGCAGGGGAATAAGGTCGCCGACACGGACGCGCGGTTGCGCTCGATGTTTGTGTCCGCATTTTCCCGCCCGCCCGCTGATGCCGAACTCGCCGCAGCGCGTCGCTTTCTCACCGATCTCGGTGTGTCACCGACTGCATGGCGCGATGTCGCGCAGTCACTGTTCAACTTGAAAGAATTCATCTACCTGCGATGAGTCCCGTAGTTTCTCCATCAAAAAAATGACCACATACTCCCGCCGCGAAATGCTCCGCCGATGCTCGCTCGGCTTTGGTTCTATCGCCCTCGCTGGCCTGCTGGCGGAGAAAGCGTCCGCCGCCGCACACTTTGCGCCGAAGGTGAAACAGGTGATTTTTGCCTACATGAGCGGCGGTGTGTCGCACGTGGACTCATGGGATCCGAAATTGGAGTTGGCCAAGCGTCACGGCCAGCCGATGCCCGTGCCGGTGCGCCCGACGATGTTTAACCTCCCAGGCAACATCATGCGTTCTCCGTGGATTGCGAAGCCACGCGGGCAGAGCGGCATCGTTTGCACGGATCTTTTTCCGCGTCTCGCGGAGATGGTGGACGACCTCGCGATTATCCGCTCAATGACCACGAAATCGAATGAGCATGCGCAGGGGAACTATGCTTTTCACACCGGCTTTCCGTTCATGGGGCACCCGAGCGCCGGTGCGTGGGTGAATTACGGACTCGGCTCGCTGAATCAAAATCTCCCTGGGTTTGTCGTGCTGCAAAGCGGCGGGGCTGTCGCGCCGCACGGTGGGGTCAGTCTTTTCGGCAGCGGGTATCTACCGGCGCAACATCAGGCGAGCATCCTGAATCTCGAAGGCAATGAGGCCATGCCAAACATCCGTCCGCGCGAGGCCGATGAACTCCAGCGTCGCCGTCTCGCTTTCATCGGCGAAATGGATGCGCCTTTCGCACAATCCACGGGCGATGCGCAGGTGGAGGCTGCGATTCGCAATTACGAAACCGCCTACCGGATGCAGGCCGCTGTGCCGGAACTCACCGACCTGCGCGGCGAAACCGACGCCACCAAAAAACTCTACGGCTTCGATTCGCCGGACAAACTCACCGCGGCCTATGCGCGGCAGTGTCTGGTCGCGCGGCGGCTCATCGAGCGTGGCGTCCGCTTTGTGGAATTGAGCTGCCTGACTGCGGGCATCGGCGCAGGCGGCGCGCCGAATCCATGGGATCAGCACGGCGCGATTGAGAAAGGCCACGCTGCAATGGCACATCAGGTGGATCAGCCGCTGGCCGGACTGCTCCTCGATTTGAAAGCGCGCGGACTTTGGGAGAGCACGCTCGTGCTGTGGGCCGGCGAGTTTGGCCGCACGCCGTTTTCGCAAGGTGGCGACGGGCGCGATCACAATCCGACGGGTTTTTCCGTGTGGATGGCTGGCGGCGGAGTGCGCGGGGGAACAGCCTACGGTGCGACGGACGATCTTGGCTACAACGCGGTCGAGAATGTCACCACGGTGTATGATTTCTACGCCACGGTGCTCCACCTTCTCGGCCTCGATCACGAGCGACTCACCTATCGCTACGGCGGGCGCGATATGCGCCTCACCGATGTCCACGGGCACGTGATTCGCGACATACTGAGCTAAAGGGAGGCGGAATCTCTCTCTGATGCAGGTATAAATTTCTATATAGAATATGGAAATTATAAAGTTGGCACGCTGCCCGCTATGTCAGTGTCCATGATAAGTCTCACACGCATGGTCTCAGATTTAGACGGAGAACAGGACGTCGCACTCGCCAGTCCGGTGGTTGCGCAGCCCAAGTGCTACGCGCTCACCATTTTCACCCAGCACTATCGCGAAGTCCGAGACTTCTACGTGGACATTCTGAACGCCCATGTCGTCACCGAAAAACCTGACCGCGCCTGCGAACTCGAACTGGCTGGGATGCCGCTCTGCCTGCGCGCCACGGAGCACGGCGAATTAGTCAGCTACTTTCACCTGCATCTCGCTTTGAAAAATCAGGACGCCGTGCTCGGCGAACTCCGCCGCCGGGGCATCATCGTCACCTCGGTCGGGCCTTTCACCAATTTCCGGGACCCCGAGGGACGCGTCATCAAGCTTACTGAAGAGCGACTCGCTATCGCCTGATTTTTCCGGGGCGGGCGGGCTTCGTCGGACTGTCAAAGTCTGTCCGCTCCGTGAAGTTTTTCATATTCGCGGGGTCGGGTGCAAAATGGTTGGGCTAATCAAACTGCACCTGCCCCGCGAATTCTTTCTCCGCCAGTGTAGATGTTGAAATTTCTCCCACGCAAAAATGCCGCGAGCGTCTGTCCGCTATCGCGAGCCAGTTCCACAGCGAGAGAGGATGGCGCTCCTATCGCGGCGACAATCGGGATGCCTGCCGCCAGCGCCTTTTGCATCATCTCGAAAGACACGCGCCCGCTGAGAAGGAGCAGTTGGTTTGAAAGAGGCAATTTTCCTTCGAGCAGGGCCCAGCCCAGCAATTTATCGAGCGCATTGTGACGGCCCACGTCTTCGCGTAGCGCGACGAGCGTGCCGTCGCCATCGAAGAGCGCACAGGCGTGCAGACCTCCCGTGCGCTGAAAAACAGGCTGATTTTCCGCAAGCCGCGCGGGCAGTTCCAAAAGCAGTTTCGCGTTTATCAGAAATGCACTTTCGATTTTGGGAAAATCACGAAGCACCTGTGCGACTGACGCTGCACCGCACAGTCCGCAACTGGAATTCGTCACCACGTTGCGTCGGTGCTTTATCGCTACGAAACGCGACGCATCACGCAGCATCACATCCACCATCGCTGCCCGTGTGTCTTCGCCCGGTCGCTCGACGATATCCGCGATTTCCTCCGCTCTACGCACGATGCCTTCGCTCAACAACCAGCCAGCAGCCAGCTCGCGGTCGCGCCCTGGTGTGCGCATCGCGACCACCAGCGGGTCGCCTTCCACGCGAATCTCCAGTGGTTCCTCCATCGCTACATCGTCCGGACGCGCGGCGCGTGGCTCGCCGTCTTCGTAGCGCTGGATGGTGAGAGTGCGCGTCATTTTCTTTGTGCGAAGTGATGCAGTGCGTTGGTGGAGCGTCCATCTTTTTCCCAGCGCAACGAGGACGCGATGGCACGGTGGACATATTGCTTCGCTTCGCCCACAGCCTCGCGCAGGCCGAGTCCACAACCGAGACCTGTGGCAACTGCTGCGCTCATCGTGCAACCAGTGCCGTGCGTGCTCACTCCCGGGATAAATGGCGCCGTGAACTCCGCAATTTCACCATCGGGCGTGACGAGCAGATCAGTGGACACTTCTTCGCGAAGATGCCCGCCTTTGATCAAAAAAGCGCAGCCGTAGCGCGTGGCGAGATCGCGTCCGGCGTCGCGCATTTCTGCGACGTTAGTGACAGGCTTGCCGATAAGCACGCGCACCTCATCGAGATTTGGTGTGACCAGCGTGGCGCGGGGAAAAAGTAGTTCCGTATAAAGTGCGACAGCATCCGCGAGGAGCAGCGCATCACCGCTCGTGGCAACCATCACGGGATCCACGACGAGCGGAGTCTTTCGTGCATCACACTCATCAAGCACCGTGACGACGCGCTCGATGATCGCGGAAGAATGGAGCATTCCCGTTTTTATCGCAGCGATGGGGAACGCATCGAAGAGCAACCGCACTTGCTCGGCTACAATCTCTGCCGGGATGGGATGAATTGCACTCACTTTGCCGGGCACCTCCGCAACCACGCACGTGATCGCCGTTACGCCGTAGCCACCGAGCGCGCTGATGGTTTTCAGATCCGCCTGCGCGCCTGCGCCCGCGCTGTTGTCGGAGCCGGCTATGGTGAGGATGACTGGAAGCATTTGAAACGAATGACGAATCCTGAGCCGCGAACCAAGCCCAATGCGTGCAGCGATTTCGCTACAGCAACTTGCCACCGCTGCATGGAAGCCGGTAGCTTGTCTCCAGATGCCCGCCACAATTTCCGAACTCGAAGGTCTGCGCGCCACGGTGGATCGCGTTTCCTATATGCCGCACCTCGAAGCTCCGGCGGACAAGCCGTTCCCGTTTGTCTATTTCATCACCATCCACAATGACTCCGATGAGACGGTGACGATTAAAGGCCGCAAGTGGGTGGTGACGGATTCCGCAGGGGCTACAATCGTCGTGGAGGGGGATGGCGTTGTGGGAAAATTTCCGCGCCTCACCACGGGTGAAAGTTTTGCCTACAACAGCTACCACGTCATAGCGTGC